>DASYVY010000276.1:0-1513 GCA_035936535.1 Thermomicrobiales bacterium
CTTCGAAGGCGCGCCGGGTGGCACCCGCACGATGACCCGTTTCCCCATCACTGGGCCAGCAGACTGGACTACCCTGAAACCCGTGGATCCGCACGTGGGCTTCAACGGCATGGTGCTCGATGCCCTCCGCCGCACCCGGCGGCAGTTACACCCGGCGGTGCCCATCTTCCAGACGATCTTCAGTCCGTTCACGATCGCGATGAAACTTTCTGCAGGCACGGCAGTCGCGCATGCACGGTCGCACCCCGGCGAGTTGCATGCCGCGCTCGCGGTCATCTCCGGTGTCACCCGGAAGATGTTGGAAGCCTCGTTCGAGGCGGGCGCGGAAGGGATCTTCTTCGCGACCCAAGCCGCGGACACCACGATCATGGACGAGGCGACCTACCGCGCTTTCGGCCTGCCCTACGACCTAGAAGTCCTTGAACCGGCCAAGGACCGGGGCTGGACCATGTTCCACCTCCACGGCGAGGCACCGATGTTCGAGCTTGGTATCGGCACGCCCGCCGACATCCTGAACTGGCATGACCGCCGTGCCGCCCCGGACCTGGCAGCTGGCCAGCGCCAGAGTGGCCGCTGCGTCGCCGGGGGCATCAACGAACGAACGATCGCCACTGCCTCGCCGGCGGAAGCCGCCGCTGAAGCGCGGGACGCCGTGGACCAAACCGGCGGTCGCCATCTCATCGTTGCTCCCGGCTGCGTCATCCCCGTGGCCACCCCGGAAGCCACGATCCGGGCAATCGTCGACGCGGTAGCCATCCACACGTCATAGGCGCATGCCACCCTGATCGTGAATCATGTCCAGCGGTGGACCGCTTGATCCAGGCGGGTTCATAACGCCCTCCACGTGTATCATCGCTCTGCCTTCCGACTATTGCAGGCTCGCCTCCGACCGATGGTAGAGCCGCAGGTAGACGAATGAGACGGCGGCGACCAGGATCGCCATCAGGACCGCGAGCGCGGAGGCGAGACCGAGGTCTTGCTGACCGAAGGCGAGGCGGCGAATCTCGACCGGAATCGTCGTCGTCGCCCCGAGTGGCCCACCGAACGCGAGCAGGTAGATCACGTCGAAATCGTTGACCGTCCAGATCGTCCTCAGCAGGAGCGCGACCAGGAGCACTGGACGCAGCCAGGGGAACGTCACATCCCGAAAGAGATGAAAGGCGTTTGCTCCGTCGATCCTGGCTGCCTCATAGAGATCGCGCGGGACCGTCTGCAGGCGCGCCAGGAGGACGATCACCATAAACGGCGTGTACTTCCAGCAGTTGACGAGCGTCACGGTCAGCAACGCGAGGTCCGGATCGGCCAAGAAGAGGAGCGGCCGGTCCACCCAGGGGAGTTGCTGCCAAAGATAGTTCGCGATGCCGGTAATGTCATTGAAGGTGAACCGGAAGACAGTTGCCACCACAATCGCGGGCACCATGTAGGGAAAGAGTACGAGCCCGCGCGCCACATCCTGTCCCCGTAGCTTGACGTTTAGAACAAGCGCGATCACGAGACCGAGGCCGGTTTGGAC
>DASYVY010000277.1:0-15327 GCA_035936535.1 Thermomicrobiales bacterium
GTGCCGTGTGCTGGAATCATTCGGCCCACCATGGAGACCATCCGCATATGTCCGCCTCCCTCTTCCTTGGCGACATACAGCACATCAGTTCCTCGCAACACGGCGAGCTGTACGGTCTCATCGCAGGCCCTGGACACGCCCCGCACGATCTCCGCACCTTCCTGAGCGAGGCTGAGATTGCCCAGGTAGGCGGAACCAAGCGACGCAACCCGAGGTCCCAGTCGATATCTGCCGTTCTCGGTGGAGGTCTCCAGGAAGTGTCGCTGCTTCAGGGTGCGAATCAGTGCAAGGGAGCTGCTCTTGGGCCAACCGGTACGCTCGCAGACATCGGTCAACGTCAGGCCATCGAGATGCTCGGCGAACATCTCCAAAAGATCGAGTGCTCGATCCGCGGATTTGACGACACCGGCATGAATCTCTTCGTCACCTTTGTTCACGTATGTGAACACTGGTTGTCATCATGAACTCGGTCGAGTCTATATAGGGGTGACAGTACCTGTCAATACAATGTGCTCGTGCAGGACGGCTGAGATTCGGAGGCGAGGGCGTTCCGCTCTGACGCAGCGATATCGCCAGGCGCGCACCATCCAGCCTGACCCGGTTCGAGGACCTTGTGGCTCCTGCGAAAGTAGGTCAGGGCACAACGACGCATCAGATCAATGATGGACTGTTGAACGCGTTGCACGATGCGTATCGTGAAGCCGCATCTGGTGCCATCAAGCTAGACGTAGCCGATGAGGACGAGAGCGAAAATGGTTCTGCCTGATTAGGACGTGCCTGACGCTGACCGACGCGAGATAGTGCGTATCCGACTTTTCCCACCCAGAGGGGGTCCACCTGTCACGTCCGTATCGAATGGACGTCTCGTTGTTCGTCGGGTCTCACGGTGACATCCAACACAATGCCGCCCGGGTCAAGCACCTTGAATGAGCTTTGAGGCTCGGCTCCGGAAGGTGCCCGACGCTCGTTGATGTCATCACTGATGATGTGGGCGCCGATATCCATCAGGCGGCGGTAGGTGGCGCTCAGAGCCTCGACCACAAAGCCGAAGTGGACGAATCCCGTTCCCTCTGGCATCGCCGACCGGCCAGATGCGTAGCCAAAACCAGGGGGCGAGCGGCCTCAGCGGGCTCCATTGCCAGTAGCCGCTGGGCATCTTCCTGCAATTCGTGGATCTGGGATCCAAACCCGCCACGCGAGGCATCAACATCCCGTAGGGTCGTGATATAGGCCAACTAGTTTCTGCGCGGCGATTCCACCGGCGAAGGCAAACCGCAGTCGCTTCCTGGCCGCATTGTCCAGTGGCATGAGGCAGCGTAGACGTCCGCCCTCGGCGATCAGTTCGGGCGTCGGCAGCGAACCAAGTTCCGCCATCAGGGCATCAAGCCGGGATCTCTGTTCCTCAGTCGGTGCGCCCAACTCTCTACTCCCACACGATCCCTCGAGGACGAACACAAGCGCCGTATCTATGCTGGCCACTATGCACCGCATGGTTGTCTGGGGGCGCTCCTAGCGGCCATGAGTCGGATTGCAATCTGCTTTCACCGGCCTATGCCTCATAAAGGTTGTCTTCGAGATGCGCTGCGCGTGTTCTGCTACTCGGCGGCCAGCGTCCTAATCCCCATAGGGTGCAGCATATGGTCAGCAGGTTCAGCGGACTATGCCGAGCGAGGTGAGACGGTTCCCGCGGACCTAGCAGGAGTCGTCTCTAACGGTTGCGTTCGTTGGAGCACCGTGGCGACCTTGGGCGGCGGGTTGTTGCCATTGATCATGACACGTGGCTGGGTGATCGGAATCACTTCTTCCCGCCTCAGGAGACGAAGAACGCCTCGCACGTCACCTGGTTGCCCGCTCTGCCGACGGGGATGACCTCGCCGCTCTAAATGTGGGCGGCACTCGTGATCGGTGTCAGGGGTACCGGTCGCATAAATGCCCAATCTTTAAAGACGCCACGACCGACATGGTAAATAGTAGTATAATGTAGTATCAATGGTAGCAAATATGCATCGGTATCGTGACAGGAGGGAACATGACGGATCGCCAGGACATACGTTGGTTGACGGTCGAGGACGTGGCGACGCGGCTGCAGATATCGCAGGAGACGGTACGGCGCTGGATTCGAGGTGGCCAGCTGCCGGTGCTGGAACTCGGCGGACCGAAGGCGGGCTACCGGATTCGTGAGGATGCGCTCGACGCGTTCATCGCGGAGCGCTACGGCCCGGTGGCAAAAACCGCCGCCTGAAATAGCCAGGCGGCGGAACCTCTGACACCTGTTCGGACCAGGTGGAAGGCAGAGACAGTCTATCAGGAGACCTGACCATGCCAACGCGACGCGGACATCATGAGGGGACGATCCGGCAACGACCGGACGGAACGTGGGAAGTGCGGCTCAGTCTGGCGGGTGGCCGGCGCAAGAGTCTCTATGCCAAGACCCGGCGCGAGGTCCAGGACAAACTGCGGGCCACACAGCGCGATCTCGACGTCGGCGTCGACGTCGGTGCCCGCCAGCAGACCGTCGGGCAGTTCCTGACCCGCTGGCTGGAAGACACGGCACGTCCCACCATTCGGCCTTCGACCTATGCCAGCTACGCTGGGCACGTCCACCATCACCTGATCCCGGCACTCGGTCATTACCCGCTCGCCAAACTGACCCCGCAGCACGTCCAGAAGCTGCTCAACGACAAGCAGCAAGCCGGGCTGTCGCCGCGGACCGTCGCCTACATGCGGGCCGTCCTGCGCCGTGCCCTCGGCTACGCCGTCAAATGGTCGCTGGTGAGCCGCAACGTGGCGACCCTGGTCGATCCGCCTCGTGCCGTCCAAAAGCCTGTACAGCCCCTCTCAGCGGCCCAGGTGAGGATCCTGCTCGACGCGACGAAGGACGATCGCCTCGGGCCGCTGATCCACGTCGCGATCGCGACCGGGCTGCGCCAGGGCGAGTTGTTCGGTTTGCGCTGGCGAGACACGGACCTCGACACGGGCACGCTGCACGTCCGCTACGCCATGCAGCGCATCGACGGCGTGCCGACCTTCGTGGAACCGAAAACCGCCCTCAGCCGGCGGACGATCCCGCTGCCACCCTCGGCCGTGGCCGCACTTCGGACGCAGCGCCTGCGCCAGATCGAGGACCGGCTCCTGGCTGGGTCACGCTGGCAGGACTGGGACCTCGTCTTTGCCTCGGGCATCGGCACCCCGCTCGACTCCCGCAACGTCACCACGCGGTTCCAGCGCCTGCTGAGCAAGGTCGGCCTGCCTCGTCAGCGCTTCCACGACCTGCGGCACTGCGCGGCGTCGCTCCTGCTCGCCGGTGGTGTTCCCCCGCGGACGATCATGGGCCTCCTCGGCCATAGCCAGATCAGCCTGACGATGAACACCTACGCTCATCTCAGCCCGGCGCTGGAACGGGACGCCGCTGACCGCATGGAGACGTTCTTGGCGAAGTCCTCGTGACGTTTTGGGGTAAAGTCTGGGGTGGAACGACCGGGCCGGCGGAGGCATTACGCCCCGTCGGCCCTAATGTTTGCCCGATTCTATGGTGATTCTTGGCGGTGGGCCCCCAGGGATTCGAACCCTGAACCTGCGGATTAAGAGTCCGTTGCTCTGCCGTTGAGCTAGAGGCCCGCCGGCAAGGGTACGGCGTTGCGCATGGAGTTTCAAGGAATAAAGCGGTTGCCGGCGCTAAGGTGACCGACGTTCACCGTCCTGGCTGCCTCCGCCATCGGACACCCTTTGCATGAGTCTTTCGCTACGTGCCTGCTGACCCCGCTGTCGTCCCGGGAATCGACTAACCTGGCGTCAGCGCCGCGCGCCGCTTGTGCCAACTGGTGGCCTGCTCGTAGGCATGGGCGACGGCCAGGACCGTCTGCTCGTCGAACGGCTTGCCCAGGACCTGGAGGCTGACCGGAAGGTCCCCACTGAAGCCGCAGGGAACGGCGATACCGGGGATGCCCGCCATGTTGGCCGGTATCGTGAAAATGTCCGACAGGTACATCTGATACGGGTCGTCCATGCGCGAGCCGATCGGGAAGGCAACGGTGGGCGATGTCGGGCCGACGATCACGTCGACGTGCCTGAACGCCTCCTCGAAGTCTCCCTTGATGAGCGTTCGGACCTTCTGCGCCTTGACGTAATACGCATCGTAGTAGCCACTGCTCAGCGCATACGTGCCAAGCATGATCCGCCGCTTGACCTCGGAGCCGAACCCTTCGCCGCGCGTGGTTCGGTACATGTCCTGAAGGGTGTCTTTTTCGATCCGTAACCCGTATTTCACGCCGTCAAAGCGGGAGAGGTTGGCACTCGCTTCAGCGGGAGCCGTGATGTAGTACGTCGCCAGTGCGTACTCCGTATGCGGCAGGGAGACCTCGACGATGTCCGCACCCAGCGACTCCAACCTAGCAATGGCGGTGGTAACGGCGGCTTCGACGCCGGCCTCCATGCCTTCGACCGAGTACTCACGGGCAACGCCCACACGAATACCCTGAAGGTCGGTGCGGAGCGCGGTCCGATAGTCCGGAACCGCAAGCGGCACAGAGGTGGCATCCAGGGCGTCATGTCCGGCGATCGCGCCGAGCATGATGGCGGCGTCCTCGACGGTCCGGGTGAATGGACCGATCTGGTCGAGACTGCTGGCGAAGGCGATCAGGCCATAGCGCGAAACCCGCCCATAGGTGGGTTTCAGACCGACGACACCGCAGAAACCGGCGGGCTGACGGATGGATCCGCCGGTGTCAGAGCCGAGCCCGAGGATTGCCTCATGCGCGGCGACGGCCGCCGATGATCCCCCGCTCGAGCCTCCGGGGACACGTTGCAGGTTCCATGGGTTGCGGGTCGGACCAAACGCCGAGTTCTCGGTTGACGACCCCATCGCGAACTCGTCGGTATTGGTCTTCCCGACGAAGACGGCGCCCTGGGCGCGCAGCCGGGCGACGACGGTGCCGTCGTAGGGAGAGACATATCCCTGAAGGATCCGGGATGCGGCCGTGGTAGGTGCGTCAGTCGTGACGAGTATGTCCTTGAGCGCGACAGGGATGCCGGTGAGATCGTCAGCGTCTCCCTCCGCAATCCTGGCGTCAGCCTTCGCGGCTTGCTCGAGCGCCACCTCGTGCATCACCGTGATAAAGGCATGAACGTCAGGTTCGACCGCGTCGATTCGCTCGAGGTGGGCCCGCGTCAGCTCGACTGACGAGACCTCTCGCGCATCGAGCGCGGCCCTTGCCTCGGCGGCGGTAAGGTGAATGAGTTCCGATGACGTCGTCATGCGCCCGCGTCCTCCTCGCCCGAGCCCATCACGGACCTCACTTCGAGGAAGCCACCTCGCTCTCTTGGCGCATTGAGGAGAACCGCTGCCTGATCAAGGGATGGTCGGACCTCGTCTTCGCGGAGGACGTTCTGGAGCACGTTGACCTGCGCCGTCGGGGGGATCGTGCTGGTGTCGACCCGATCCAGTACGGCGATGTGGTCGAGGATAGACGAGAGCTGTTCGCGCAGCCGTTCCAGTTCCTCGTCGCGAAGTCCCAGCCGAGCGAGTTCTGCAACGTGCTCGACATCGGTGCGTGTGAGCGTCATCCAGTCTCCGATTTCCAATTGCGGTCGTGACGGGCAAGGGGAGCACCCCTGCCGTCGCGCCGGGTGCACCGCCTCTCTGGCGGCGAGTCTAGCAGAAAGCAGCGATCAGCCCGTACCGTGGGCAGCGAGGCGGCGACCTCCGACGAGTGTCTCCGTCACGGTGAGGTCGTCGGTCCAGAGGGTCAGGTCCGCGCGTGTTCCCGGAACGATCTCGCCGCGCGTCCGGTCGCCCAGCAAGCGGGCTGGAACGGCTGTCGCCATGTGCAGCGCCTCCGCTATCGAGACATCCGCCCAAGCCACGAGATTCCGTACTGCTGCGTCCATCGTCAGGATCGAACCGGCGAGCGTGCCATCGTCGAGGCGAGCAGATCTCCTGTCGACATGCACCGGTTGTCCGGCCAGACCGTAGAGCCCCTCACCGAGACCCGTAGCGGTCATCATGTCGGAGACCACAACGATTCGATCCGTTCCTTTGGCCCTGATGGCAAGCCGGACCATCGCCGGATGCGCGTGCACGGCGTCCGCGATGATACCCACCGTCGTTCGGTGATCGAGCAATGCAGCCACCATTGAACCCGGAGCGCGGTGATGGATGGGCGACATCGCGTTGAAAAGATGCGTGGTCTTCGTCGCTCCCGCGTCGATGCCAGCCAGGAATTGCTCAAAGGCCGCATCGGTGTGGCCGAGGCTGACGACGATACCCCGCTCCTTGAGCTGGCGAATCCGCTTCAGGGTGCCGTCGCGCTCAGGTGCCAGGGTGACTAAAGCGATCGCCGTCTCCTCCAACCAGGATTCGAACAGCTCCCCGGTCGCGGCTTCGATGTATCGAAGCTGGTGCGCGCCCTTGCGGGCGGGAGAAAGAAACGGTCCCTCCAGGTGGAGGCCGAGTGGCACGGCTCCCGCAAGAGGATTGACCTCGCTCCAGGCCCGGAACACCCGCGGATACAGCTCAGCGGCAGCAGTCACGACTGTCGGCAACCATGCGGTGACTCCTGTACGAGGCATCCAGCGGGAGATCGCATCGATATCGCCGGGCCGATCGCTCACTTCCATCCCGATTGCGCCATTGACCTGGAGGTCGATCATGCCAGGCGAGATGATGGGGGCGTCGATGACGACGGCGGGCAGCGACCCGTCCGATAGCGGCTCCCGGTGGACGGACTCGATCAGTCCATCTCGGACGATGACCGTGCCGGATTCCAGGTGCTGCCCAAGAAGCAACCGGCCTCGAACAGCGATCGCCGCGTCAGGGTTGGCGGTCATGAGACGTCCTTCAAGGGTGCCGCCTGTGTCAGGGCGATCGCCCGCGCGGCGGTCAAGGCGGGGTCGGAAACAAGAGCGATCCGGTCGATAGTGGCCCCGCCTCGGACGCACGCAAGCACCCGCTCGCGATAGTTTGGAGAATGAATCAGCAGACCACCGGTCATGGCCAGCGGAAGTCCGTTCAGCATGGCGAGCCGGCGGGCCACCGCCAGGGCGATGTTCGCGAGTTCGGTCGAAGCCCGATCGAGGATGTCGACAGCGACGACGTCCCCGTTGGCTGCCTCCTTCATCACGATGGAGGACAAGCGAGCGAGATCGGCCTTGGTCGTCGCGAGGTCATAGATGCGGGCAATGATCTGGTGTGGTTCCTCAAGCGCATAGTGTTCGACAAGGCGCGGCGTAAGGGATGTCGCCGGTCCTCGTCCATCGACCTCAGCGGCGAAGGCGCGGAGCATTCGCCTCGCCAGATCGTAACCGCTCCCCTCATCCGAGAACACGTGTCCCCATCCGCCACCGCGTGCCCGCTTGCCGTCGGCATGCCGCCCGAACGCGATCGAGCCGGTACCGGCGACCAGCGCGACGCCGGCGCTGCCCGGTAGTGCGCCAAGGAGAAGCTCCGCGTCGTTGGTCATCCTGATGGTCGCGGCAAGGGGCTCGAGGAAAGGCAGCAGGCGACGATGGTCGTGAGGACGATCGCTTCCCGAGAGTCCAAACCAGGCGGCTGCGAACGGCAATTCCGCCTTGCACTGGCTGGCAAGGTCGATGAGTCCGCTGACGAGCGTGGCCACCACCGCCTCATGGCCGATCACCGCCGCGTTGGATGTGCCTGTATGAATCCGCGCGACCTCGGCTCCTGCCGCGTCGACCGCGACCATGGTGGTCCCTGTGCCACCGCCATCGATGCCGGCGTAGAACGCTCTCTCGCTCATCCGGGCGGCGTCTCGAGTGCCCGGCGAACGATTCCGGAAGTGGCGTCAAGGCGCTTCGCCGCCTCCTCTGGGGAGATGTCGAGACAGCGCGCGACGATCGCTGCCTTGACATTGCCCCGGCTCTCGGAGAGGGCCGCTTCGGCTTCGGCCAAGGGGATCTCGCAGGCTTCAGCCACGATCCCGATCGCTCGCTTCCGCAGCTTCCGGTTGGTTGGCTGGACATCCACCATGAGGTTGCCATAGGTCTTTCCCAGCTTGACCATGACCGCCGTGCTGAGCATGTTCAGCACCATCTTCTGTGCCGTTCCCGCCTTCATCCGGGTCGAGCCGGTGAGCACTTCCGGTCCGGTTACCGGGGCAATCGGGATATCGACGACGGAAGACAGCTCGGACCCGCTGGTGTTGCATAAGCCGATCGTCAGCGCGCCATTTTCCCGGGCGTAGGCGATTGCGCCCAGCACGAATGGCGTGCGACCGCTGGCGGCGATCCCCACTACCGCATCACCGCTCCCAATGGACTGCTGGCGCAGCGCTTCGGCACCGGCCCGGGGGTCGTCCTCGACCGCCTCGACCGCATGGCGAAGTGCGAAATCCCCGCCAGCGATCACCCCGACGACCTGATTCGGCAGACTGTTGAAGGTAGGGGGGCATTCGGATGCGTCCAGCACACCGAGCCGGCCAGACGTGCCAGCACCGATGTAGAGCAACCTCCCGCCAGCACGAATCCGATCGGTGATGCCATCGATTGCCCGGGCGATAGCCGGCAGCTCCCGGACGACCGCGGAGGCCACGGTGGCATCCTGCTCGTTGATCAGCGTCGCGATGCCGAGCGAGTCGAGCAGGTCCAGGTCACGGCTGGCGGGGTTGCGCTGCTCCGTCGCAAGGTGGCCGATTTCCACATCCGGGGTGCCGGCATCCCAGGATTCGGTCGTCACGGTGGCGTGCCTCCTCTGGTCGGTAACCTGGCGAGCGGGTTAGTCGTACAGCAGGACCGCGGAACGGCGGTCCGCGAATGTCTGAACCTCATCCCGCCAGCGTTCGGCTATGTCGTTCAGGTCGGCTCCGTGCTCGATCGCGCGACGGACCTGATCTGTGCCATACAGCAGGTCGATGAAAGAACGATCACTCCCCGACTGTATCCATCCGAACTGCTCCCGGTCGATATCGTGGAGCAACCGGATCAGCAGGACGCCGAAGCGGACACTGTCGAAAGCACTCCTATCGGTGATCACGAACTGAACACCGCCGCAACGAGTACCGGCGTGCTTGGAGAACGTGGGCGTGAAGTACAGAGGGCGCGCGGCAATCCCGGGAATATCCAGCGAGGCGACCCGATCGGCCAGCTCGTGGGGATCAATCCATGGTGCGCCGACGATCTCGAACGGGCGAGTCGTGCCGCGTCCTTCGGAAAGCGTGGTGCCTTCGATCGGACAGGTTGCCGGGTAGATCGTCACCGAGTCGAGCGTCGGCAGGTTGGGCGATGGGAACACCCAGGGAAGGCCGGTTGCATCGTACGTCATGGTACGCGACCAGCCGGACATCGGGATGACAACCGGTGGCGAGAGGTCGTGGTCGCGGCACCAGAGGCGAGCGAACTCGCCGATCGTCAGCCCATGGCAAATCGGGATCGTATGGATGCCAACGAAGGACGCGAACGCGGGGTCCAGGACATTCCCTGCGATGTAGGCACCACCTAGCGGATTGGGCCGGTCGAGGACGACTACCTCTACGCCGTGGGCGTCACTGGCCGTGAGCACATGCGCCACGGTGGACAAGTACGTTGCATAGCGGACGCCGATATCCTGAAGGTCGATCACCAGCGCATCGATCCCCTGAAGCATATCTGGCGTGGGAACCCGGGTCTCGCTATAGAGGCTGTGAACGGGTAGCCCGGTGCGAAGGTCGCGTCCGCCGGCGATATGCTCACCCGCCTGCGCCTCCCCGCGAACCCCGTGTTCGGGCCCGTACAGGGCCAGCAGATCCAGCTTGGGATGGGAGTGGAACAGATCGATCGTGCTCCGCATGGCGCGGTCGATGCCCGAGGGATTCGTGAGAAGGCCAAGGCGTCTGCCGGTCAATGCCCTCGGGGGATTCCGCAGCGCTTGCTCGAGCCCGGTGATGACCGGGGTCACTGGTTGCTCACGATCTGCATGGGATTGCCTGGGCTGATGAAGAGCGCATCCATGAGAATCCCGGCCGCGCCTGTTTCGGGAGGCAGCCACGTTGGAGCGTTCGACGTCAGCATCGCTGGTCGAGCGGGACGATGGGGAGAGGCGATGAATCGTCTGCCGGTCCAGTGTCGCGAGGATGGCAGATCGTTCAAGTGGCTCCACCAGTGCATGGCGCGTTCGACGGTTACGGGATCGTCGGCGATCAGGATGACGGCGAGTGGATCGAGCTTCGCGATCGCCTCGGACACCTCGCCGAGGTCAGCCTCCAAACCCAGCCAGACGGTCGCACATCCCATGCGTGAGAAGGCGAGGGCGTGCGCCAGTCCAAGCAGGGCAAACTGGCATCCTGGCACGCCGGCGAGGACTATCCGGTTCTGGCCGGTATCCGGATCGGAGGCATGAACGAGCGAAACCAGGACTCGCCTCAGGAATCCCTGTCCATAGCGGGCGCCAGCGCCGGACTTGCCCTCAAGATGACGCGACGCGGGCAGAATGGAGCCGAATGCGACCGCTTCGGGCGGGTGAGCGACCATCTCAGTATGCAGGATCACTTTGGCTTGCGCCCCATCAAACCCCAGCAACGCATCGACGAGACGGTCGACGCCTGACGCTTGCGATTCCGCCAGGCGGCCGGATGCGGGTGCCGGCTCACCCTGCTTGTCGCTCGTCCGGCGAGTCTCCGGATCGCTATGGATAAGGTCCGGCAGGAGCCGCAAGGCATCCCGGACGGGCGTGCCGAGCGCCGTCTGTTCCTTGAGACGCAGGATCGACTGGATGTCCCGCTCGGAGTACAGGCGCTGGTTCTGGGCATCCCGGGCCGGGCTCGGGAAGCCGTGCCGGCGTTCCCACGATCGGATGGTGTCGGCGGGCACGCCGGTCCGTTCGACCACGGCTTGCATGGTATATTCAGGCTCGGTCCGATGCAGGTCCATACCCTCCTCTTCCCGGTTCAACCGGCGCTGACACTATAGAATCAGACCCCGTACTGATCAAATCAGGAATCGGCTGCTGGATTAAGGTGTCCTGGGTGATCGATCAAATCGGGTTCCTGACGAGAAGCGAAGGTCGCTCCAGGATCTCCCGGCTGACAACCATGCTCTCGTTGCTGTGCGTGGCATTGGGGATGCTGGCCGGATGCGGGGAGACGGCTGGAAACGAAGAGGACCGTCGGTTCGCGAATGACCCCTCGGGTGACATGCGGCCGACTGGCGAAGTTCAGGAAACCCGGGTGCCATTGGCGACACCGACGGTCCAGCCGCTGCCGTCACCGGAGACGTTGCTTCGCGCGCGGGGAGCACCAGCCACGGTGTACGCCCTGGTGAATGGATCGATCCAGAGTGTCAACGCGACCGGGACGGGGACATCCACGCGGACGATTGCGCCGCCCCCCGATACCCGGTTCATCGCGATCGATAGCTCGCCGAGCGGCAATCGTGTCGCCGCCGTCACCGTACCCGCGACCGACGCGTCTTCTCGATCCAGCGTCGATGTGCACATATTCGACAGCGAGGGAGCCCGGCTGGAGACCTGGACCGGTGTTCTTGCGCCGCGGGACACACCGTCGACGCCTGACTCGGGAGCCGTGGTGCAAGCGGGGGCGGCGGTCATGCTGGACTGGGGTGCCCAGGGCGATCGATTGGTCGTTGCCAGTGCCGAAGGTCAGTTGGCCAGTATCACGCTGGGTGAGGGGGTAGAGTCGATCGAAACGCCGGCGGTGGTTGCCGCCATCGGCGATGTCGAGTGGTCACCGCGAGGGGACCGCATCGCCGTGCTGGGCACCGGTGAGGACGGAGGCACCAGGATCGGGCTGATCGATCCCACGGCACCTGGCCCGGAGTTTCTCGTCGTCGCGCCGATCGAGGAAACCGGTGAAGGTGAGCAGATCCGGGGGTTCACCTGGCTCCCGGATGGCTCGGGTTTTGTCTTTCTCGGCGGAAACGGCGAAGACGCCGGCGGCCAGCTTTTCCTGGTGGATCTCGAGACGATGACGCAGCGGCTGGTCGCGACGGCAGGACGGGGTGGTCCCTCGGCGACCATCAACTCCTTCTCCGTTTCTCCGGACGGCAAGGCGGTTGCGTACACGATCGTGGTGCTGGATGCCGGGACACCGCGTTTCAACAGCCTTTGGGTGCGATCCCTGCGTGACAAGCGGGGACTTCCGATGCCGGTGGGCGATGTCGTGGATGTCAACGCCCTGTGGTGGGTGGACGATGGCGTCGTCTGGAGCCAAACCGTCCAGGAAGGCGACGCCGTCCAGGAGTCATTCATCCAGCTTCCGCCCGGAGGGGATCCCTCGGTGATCCACGCGATCGAGGTCGGCACCCAGACCACCGGCGCTGCTGCAACCCCCGTAGCAACTCCGGCAGCCACGCCCGCGGCGACTCCATTGGCGGCAACCCCGGTCGGCTAACGAGCGCGGAGTCACGCCAGTCTCGCAACTTCCCGGGGATTGACGATCAGTCCTCGAACTCCTCAGCGTCGAAGATGTTCTTCGCGGCGCTGATGCGTTGGGCGTCCGCTTCCGCGGAACTGATCCGCGATGGTCCCTCACCGGCGGAGATCGACGGGAGTGGCCCATCCTCCGTCCCGGATTGGGACAAATCGGTCGAGCCATTGGGCGGGAACGGCGGTTCATCGGCCACAGCGGGAGGGGGTGCCTCGCTCGACCGGTGGGTCGTCGTCATTGCCGCCGCTTCCTCACGGGTGATGCAGCTGACCTGCACACGCTGCTTGACGAGTCTGGAGATGACATCCTCCACCACGGTGCGCGCTTCGTCGCTGTTCATGCGGTTCCGGTGAAACTCGTATGGCGAGACCAGGAAGACCTTGGTTCCGGTGACGGTGACCGGGTCGATCTGCTGCAAGAGGGCTTCGATCCGGCGGTTGACCGCCTTGACGTCGGCCCGGATTTTCGACCAGAGCTCGACGATCATCTCCAGCGTAATGTCGGCACCGGTTGCCGCTCTCGGCTGTCCCACGGACGGAGCGGACGAGAGGTCGGCGCCACCGTTCCCTGAAGTGGCCTTGGGGAGCGCGGTCGCCAGCCGGCCGTCGCTGTCCGGCCGCGTCGGTTGCTCACCAGCAGCCTCCGGCGACCCGGTGATGACCGGTGCCGCCGGCTGGCCGCGTACCCGGTCCCTCAACGAAACACGGGGCGTCGAAGGTTCTGCCGGCGCCTCTGCGCTCGGTGCGGCGGACCGGATTCCGGCATCACGTCCCCGGTCCTCGCCCGCTTGCAGGACTTGCTCCGGCTGAGGTCGAGATGCGGGCACTGCGTCCATGGACTGGTCGGAGCGGGCAGCGCAGGTCACCATCGCGATCTCGAGCGGGAGTTGCGGAAAGGCGGCGTGCTTGATCTTGACGTCCATGTCGGAAAAGACCCGGGCAAGCTCCGCAAGCTCACTGAGCGAGAACCGCTCTGCCAGTGATTTTGCCGCTTCATCCGCGTCCGATGCCCCTCCGGCGCGGTGCAGGAGCAGCATCCGGAGATAGGCGACGAGTTGCCGGCCAAGCTGCCGAATGTCGTCACCGGCCTCGACGGCCTCGCTGATGGCGCGAAGACCCGACGCCACGTCGCCGTCCGCCAGCGACTCGACCAGCGACTCGACGCGATCGTTGCGGCTGACACCGAGCACCGTGCGAACCGTGTCGACGGTGACTGGCCGGTGCTCGCTTTCCGATGTCTCCCGGTAGACCGAAACCTGGTCGAGCACGCCAAGCGCATCCCGCAGGCTGCCGGTGGCGTGACGGGCGATCACGGGAATCGCATCCGGCTCGATGTCGATGTTCTCCAGACGGGCCACTTTCTGGAGGCAGGCAACCATCGCCTCCAGGTTGATCCGCCGGAAATCGAACCGCTGGCACCGGGACACGATCGTCTGCAGCAATTCCTCCGGGTCGGTCGTGGCGAGAACGAACCTTGTGTGGGCCGGGGGCTCTTCGAGGGTCTTGAGGAACGCATTGGCGGCCGCACCGGTGATCTGGTGCGCCTCGTCGATGATGTAGAACTTCGTCCCCAATTGCGTCGGGGCGTACTTGACACGCTCACGGAGGTCCCGGATGTCGTCGATCCCGCGGTTGCTCGCGGCATCGATCTCGATGACGTCGGTGGTTGCGTTGCGGTTGATGGCCACGCAGGCATCGCAGACATTGCAGGGACGCTTGTGCGGGTCCGGATCGAGGCAATTGACGGCTTTGGCAAGAAGGCGGGCAGTCGTCGTCTTGCCGGTCCCGCGAGGACCACAGAAGAGGTACGCGTGCGCGATCCGGCCGAGCGCAATCCCATTGCGCAACGTGTTGACGATGTGTTCCTGTCCAAAGAGATCGTCTTCGTCGAACGACTGCGGCCGGTACTTGCGATAGAGTGACTGCGTCTGCGCGGCACCGGACCCGGACGCGATCGTGGTTGGCGCTGCTGGAGAGGCAAGGGCAGAAACGTCGAAGAGCGATCCTTCAGTCATGGTGATGGATACCTGTTTCCTGGAGTGGTATGACCCTGAAGGTCGAGCGCGGCGACTGTCTACGGGTTCACAAGTATGACAGCATGCCGCCGGGGATGCTTGGACCGCCGACTCCTTATTATCCGGGGCGCGAACATCGACGGCGGTTGATGCCAATCATTCGCGGATACTGCCTTGTATCGTCATGGTGAGTATAGCGGTGCGAACATCTGTTCCTCAACGGAAGACGTGCTGAGCGTGGGAACGCTGTTCGTGGTTGCGACTCCGATCGGCAATCTCGAGGACATGACGCCTCGAGCGATCCGGACGTTGCGTGAGGTGAACCTGATCGCCGCCGAGGATACGCGCCACAGCGGTGCGCTGCTGCGGGCCTTCGGCATCTCGACGCCGATGATCAGCTATCACCATCACAACCGGCGAGCGCGTGAGGATCGATTGCTGTCGGAGTTGGCAAAGGGCGATGTCGCGTTGATCACGGACGCCGGCACTCCGGCGATCGCCGATCCGGGACACGAGATCGTTGCCGCCGCGCGGAGCGCCGGTTACCGGGTCGTGCCAATTCCCGGTGCCTCCTCCGTCATGGCGGCCGTCAGCGCATCCGGGCTGGTGCCGGCGCCTTTTCTCTTCGTCGGCTTCCTTCCCCGGTCGGGGGAGGATCGACGCCTCGCCATCGCCCGGGCCGTCACGTCCGGATTCCCGCTCGTGATCTTCGAGTCACCCATCCGCACGGGGCAGACGTTGCGGGACCTTCTGGGAGCGGCTGGGGACCGGCCTGCGATGGTGGCGCGCGAGCTCACCAAACTCCACGAAGAGTTGCGGCCCGGAACGCTGGGTGAACTGGCGGCTGCGTACGCCACATCCGAGCCCCGAGGCGAGATCGTGATCGTCGTGGGCGGGCAGGAAGCGACGGCCGGGCCGGAGAGCGACGTGCCGTCCCTGATC
>DASYVY010000278.1:0-2486 GCA_035936535.1 Thermomicrobiales bacterium
ATGGAAAAGGCGCTTGTCCAGGTGCTTGAGCACCGGATCAAGGACGCAGAGGATTTCCCGGCGGTGCGGCAGATGGACGAACAGCACCTGGAGGAGACCAGGCGCCATGTCGAGCTCGTGGGCGGATGCATCGAACGGCTCGGAGAACAGCCATCGTCTGTCAAATCGGTGATAGGCACGGTGTTCGGGGCGATGCAGGCACCGATGACGGGGCTTGCCCAGGACGAGGTGGTCAAGAACTGCCTGACGGATTACGCCGCCGAGCAATTCGAGGTGATCTCGTACCTGGCGCTTATCGAGGCGGCAACGCAGACCGGCGATACGGAGACCGTGTCGATCTGCGAGCAGATCATGCGCGAAGACCAGGCCATGGCGGAACGGATCCTCCTCGCGCTCCCGACCGTCATTCATGCGCACATGGGAGAGCCGGTCGCCGACCATGTGCAGGGAACAGAAGATGCCCATGCCGGGGAGGAGGTCCCCGACTGGGATTCGACGGAGAACACGATAACCCCGCCCGCCTGATTCCCTCTCGTTGGCGAGACGACTTGCCACGATACGCGGCATGCCGCTCCGACCGCCTCCGGGTGCCGATTCGTGAATCCCTTGCCAAGAGGGCGTGTCGTCGGAGAGGTGATGGACGACGAGGGGTGAGCGCGGACCGGGTCGACATGGAGTCG
Organism: Thermomicrobiales bacterium; assembly: GCA_035936535.1. Classification (GTDB taxonomy): domain Bacteria; phylum Chloroflexota; class Chloroflexia; order Thermomicrobiales; family UBA6265; genus CADCWJ01. The sequence continues at coordinate 681 of DASYVY010000278.1, forward strand.
ACCCGTACGGGCAGATTCACAGGCAATCGCGAAGCAATTGATGGGCCGCTCCGATCAACTGCTTCGCAATTGCCTGTAAGCGGCCACGGTGCGATGCGGTCCATTCATGTCTGCCCCGGATGTGCGCCGAGGAGCCTGCCCCGTCCAGGCACCCGGGCCCGGAATCACCGGGGCCGGGCCTGCGGAGTCATGAGCCCAGATGCCTCCGGAACCATCGCTCCGCGAGCCGCGTCACCTGCCCCATCGCTCCCGGCTCCTCGAAAAGGTGCGTAGCGCCCTGGACGAGGACCAGCTCGGTAACGCCGCCGAGGCGATCCCGAGCAGCCTGGTTCATCCCGATCACCGGCGCGTCCAGGTCGCCGACGATCAGCAGCGTCGGCGCGGTGACGCGCTCCAGCGCCTCAGCCGCGAGATCGGGACGGCCGCCCCGTGAGACAACCGCGGCGACCGCTTCCGGCCGCTCGGCAGCCGCGGTCAGGGCCGCCGCAGCGCCGGTGCTGGCTCCGAAGTAGCCGATATCGAGCCTTCGCACCGCTTCCTGTTGCCGAAGCCAGTCTGTCGCCGTGACCAGACGTTGTCCAAGCAGGGGGATATCGAAGCGATAGTCCGCTGACCGGGCATCAGTGACCCCTTCCCGCTCGGTAAGCAGGTCGAACAGCAGGGTGCCGAACCCGGCCTCCTGCAGAACGCTCGCGACCTGCTGGTTCCGTGGGCTCAACCGGCTGCTGCCGCTGCCATGGGCGAAGACGACGATTCCCGGCGGCTTCGGCGGCACCGACAGCCGCCCGTTGAGCTCAGCCTTCCCGGCCCGAATGATCACATCATGATGCATCGTCTCGGCCATCGGAATCTCCCTGGATGGGCGCGGGCGGCACGGCTCAGGAGGCCCGGCGGCCGGGGAGCGGCTCCCCCGCGAAGGGATACGTCTGGGGCACCTCGCCACGCTCCCACCGCGCCGTTCGCTCCAGCGGTTGAAGTGCGGTCGTCTCGTCGTGGTGGATCACCACGTCGAACTGCTCCGCCAGCCGGGCCTCGAAGTAGTGGCTCAGCCGTTCGGTCTCTGGCCGGTAGATGACCCCGATTGCCCGCTCCAGCCGGGGCGACCGCAAGCGGGTGTCACCGTCAAGGAGCGGAAGCAGGAACGCGTCGTGGCCCACCTCGTGGAAGAGCGCTTCGTAGCTCCCGGCGAGTCCCGGCCGCACCTGCTGGCGCTCGGCGGGGCCGTCCCAGCCGGTCGCGGCGGTGACGGTGCCATGGTGCGTGGTCTGGCCGATCAGGAACGCATCCTTCCCATGGCGCTCCCGGGCAAGTTGCCCAAGATTCACCTCGCCAGCATCACCCATCTGCGTGGCACGAGCGTCGCCCAGATGCGAGTTATGCGCCCAAACGACGATCCTGGCCGGCACCCCGGTGCGCTGCCCGAGGTGGTGGATCAGCGCGTCGAGGGTGTCGGCCATGTGCGTGTCTCGCAGGTTCCAGGAGGAAACGCGGCCGCGAAACATGGACCGGTAGTACGCTTCGGCGTTCTTCGCGAGCCGGGCGTTCTGCTCGGCCGAGAAGAACTCGTCCGTGGCGGCCTGGCCGTCGGACATGGCAAGGTCCGAGGCCCGCCGCTGCAGTTCCATCAACTGGTTGACGACCTCGTCCTCGCACAGCTCGGCCACGCCAAGGCTCGCCGCGTATCCATAGGCCTGGACGTCGTCCGCGAAGTGGTCGAAGCAGCCGTATCGGTCGCGGGCACGCGCCGCCGCTTCCGGATCGACCTTGTCCAGATAGTCGATCACGGCCCGGATCGAGGCGTTGAGG
>DASYVY010000279.1:0-3520 GCA_035936535.1 Thermomicrobiales bacterium
CATCGAGCATCAACGTGGCTGCCCGCGCCGTGTCTCCCGACTGCATGATCATTGCGGTCATCACATCCCTTCACCACCTAGACGGGGCACATCGTCCCCTATTCGCCGTCAGCCCATGGGTCGATCAAGGGGACGCCGCTCGATGCGAAGTCCCGTGTGTTCCGGGTCATGACCCGCAAGCCATGGCGCAGGGCCGAGGCCGCGATGAGCCCATCCGCGACTGGGATCTGTCTGCCTCTCAGACGAGCGAGCGCGGTGATTTCGCCCCAGGTGCGGCCAGTTTCCAGATCGACCGGCAGGATTCGATCGGCGAACTCGCCCTGGAGGCCCGCGAGCCATGCTTCCAAGCGAAACCGGTTTCGGCCCGGAGCCAGCAACTCGATTCCCTTCAAGACTTCACCGATGGTGATCACGCTCAAGAACAACTCGCTGGGCTGACGGCGACGAATCGCGTTGCGAACGCGTTGATCCGGGTTCGTCCGATACAGCTCCGAGACAACACTGGTGTCCAGGAGAACGTTCAAAACTCCACGTCCCGCATGAGCGACTGATCGCGTTCGAGGTCAACGCCTTCGAAACTCGGGGCCGACAGGAGATATTCGATGAAGTCGGGCTTGTCCTGCTTCCCGGACAGGCGGTCGTACTCGTCTTCGGCGAGAATCACGACGGTTTGCCCTCTCCGGTGCACGCGTTGCGGTCCTTCAGTGAGTGCCCGCGTCACGACCTCGCTGAACTTGTTCTTGGCCTCAGCCAACTGCCATTCCACAGATCACCGCCTTGTGTCTAGATTGTCTAGCCAATACGTTTCCCATCGAGTATGGGCGTGTCCCTGCCTCGCGTCAACGCGGCTGCGCGGCCCCTCGTCCGGTGCCATCACGACATTGACCAGCGGCCGTGAACCGTGAACAATCCCGGCGGAGCGACGTGTCAGGGCCAGAGCGCGATGTGACCGCCCCCATGCAGTCAGGGTCGTGGAACGCGCACGAATCGAAAGGATCGGCAACCGGGATGAAGATCACCGATGTGAAAACGTTCGTTGTCCATGTGCCGGAACGGGGCCGCAACTTCACTTTCGTGAAGGTCTACACGAACGAGGGGCTGACCGGTCTCGGTGAGGCGGGCGTCACGGGCAAGGAGTTGGCGATCCAGGGGCTCGTCGAGACCTACGCGCCGATCCTGACCGGGATGGACCCGTCGCGGATCGAGCACATCTGGCAGACGCTCTGGCGTGGCCAGTTCTTCCGCGGCGGGCACATCCACGCGGCGACCGTCGCCGCGATCGACATCGCGCTCTGGGACCTGCGGGGCAAGGTGCTCGGCGTTCCCGTCTACGACCTGCTCGGCGGCAGGACGCGGGACTACGCCCGCTGCTACTGCCATGTCCAGCAACGCGGAGACACCGCCGGCGGGCCGCGAGCCGGGATCGAGTCGATGGTCGAGTATGCCAAGGAACGGGTCGCGGAGGGCTGGCGGTTCGTCCGATACGGCGTCAGTGAGGGAAGCGGCGCCGAGCGCGAGGGCATCTACGAGCAGGCAAGCGCGATGCAGTGGACGATCGATGCGTTCGCCGCGCTGCGCGAATCGCTCGGTCCGGAGATCGAGATCTGCGTCGACTTCCACCAGCGGACGACCCCGACCTACGCGATCCAGCTGGCGCGGGCCCTGGAGCCGATGCGGCCGTTCTTCATCGAGGACCCGCTGCGTGCGGAGAACGCCTCCGAGTTCGCCTACCTGCGCCAGCACATCGCGGCGCCGATCGCGACCGGCGAGCAGCTTGCCAGCAAATGGGATTGGCAGGTCCTGATCGAGCGGGACCTGATGGATTACTGTCGGATCGACCTCTGCATCAGCGGTGGGCTGACCGAGGCGAAGAAGGTCGCCGGCTGGTGCGAGACGCACTACATCGAGCAGGCTCCACACAACCCGCTCGGCCCGGTCTCGACCGCCGCCTGCCTCCACTTCGACCTCTCGACGCCGCTTTTCGCCGTCCAGGAGCTGGTCTGGCGACCGGATGTCATCCCCGGCATCGTTCAGACCGACATGCGCCTGGAGGGTGGAAATCTCTACAGCGGCGGCACGCCGGGACTGGGAGTCGAGCTCGACGACGAAGCGGCCCTCGCCCATCCCTACAAGCCGGCGAACTTCGCCATGCTGCGGCGCGAGGACAACTCCGTCTCGGACTGGTAGAACGTTGAACGCGAACAGGACGCGGCCTCACGGGTCGTCTGGAAAGACTCGGATCGTGGGTCAGGAGCGGGCGAGCTTGCCGACCGCCGCATCGAGCGCGGAGGCGAACCGGGAACGGTCCTTCGGCGAGAAGGCGGACGGGCCGCCCGTGGTCAGCCCCATCGTCCGCAGATAGGCGTTGAGGTCGCGGGAGGCGAGCGCGTCCCCTATCCGGCTGGGATGGAACTCGTTGCCCCGGAAGTCGAGGCAGCGAGCCCCCTTCTCGATCACCCGGGCGGCGAGCGGAATGTCGGCGGTCAGCACCAGATCGCCCTTCTCGGCATGCTCGACGATCCAGTCGTCGGCGGCGTCCGGGGATCCCGGCACGACAACGATCTCGGCGTTGAGTCCCGACTGATCCGGAATACGCAGCCGGGCATTGGCAACCACGGTCAGCGGCACGCCATACCGGGCGGCCACCCGGTAGACCTGCTCCTTGACCGGGCACGCATCAGCATCGAGATAGATCATCGTTCCCCTTTGGGTAATTGAGGTCGGATCACTGCCGACCACGATCGTACCGCGCCATGCGAGCAATCCAAGTGAAAATAGGTGTTTGTGGGTGGGGTATCGGGTGTGAGCGTGGCGCGCTCGCGACACCGACACCGACACCATCGAAAATATGGCCGCGTTCTTATCCTGATTGCTGGCATCGACATGTACTGGCACACCTGACTGCCGCCGAATGTCATTCCCTCTGGACTGCACCTTCGGGCATCCTGGTCGCATCTTGCTGACACCATCCGGAACAGGCTCTAACTGCATCGCGCAGTGGCACCGCTTCCACCCTTAGATGCGCTAGCGCGTGGGGATGCCGGTGGTGACGGAGGGGAGGGTGCGGATATCGACGTCCTCGTCGAGCGGGATCTCCGAGAGGCGGAGCGAGAGCACCTGGGAGACGCCGTCGCCACCCATCGTCACGCCATAGAGCGTGTCCGCGATCTCGATCGTGCCCCGGTTGTGGGTGATCACGATCGCCTGTGTCTCGTCGGCCAGCTTCCGCAGCTCGTCCCGGAAGCGGACGACGTTCGCCTCGTCAAGCGCGGCATCGACCTCGTCCAGGAGGACGAACGGCGAGGGGTTGACCCTCAGGATCGCGAACAGCAGCGCGACCGCCGTCAGCGATCGCTCCCCGCCGGAGAGCAGCCCCAGACTCTGGAGCCGCTTGCCGGGCGGCTGGGCGACGATGTCGATGCCGCCGGGTGCACCTCCCTCGTCGTCCGTCGTCAGCACCAGGCGCGCGGTGCCGCCGCCGAACAGGGTGACGAAGGCATCGGTGAAGGCGGCCGCGACC
>DASYVY010000280.1:0-7594 GCA_035936535.1 Thermomicrobiales bacterium
ACGCAATGAATGGCGGCACGCAGGATTACCACTGGCTCGATCCGTTTCCCCACGTGCTGGCCAAATCCACCCTGCTGGACATGCTGAACGTGCGCTACATCATCATCGCTCGCAGCGTTCCGCTGGACCGCCCCGATTTCCAGGCCATCGCCGCCGGCCGGCAGGTCGCCTACGAGGATCCGGAGGTGGTGATCTACGAGAATGCCCAGGCGTATGACCGTGCCTGGATCGTGCACGATGTCCGAGCCGAGCGCGGCAATGAAGGGATACTGCAGCTCGCGAATGGCTCGGTGGATGGTCGGCACGTCGCCTTCGTGGACGGCGCGATTCCGGCCGCCACTCCCCCGGAACCGGCGCTCGCGAGCAGGGAGTCCGTGACGATCACCGATTACCGGGATGACGAGCTGTCCGCTTCGGTCACCGCCGCGTCACCGGGACTGGTGGTCTTCAGCGAAGCCCATGCCGACGGCTGGCGTGCCTATGTCGATGGCGAGGAGGTCGATATCCTCCGGACCAATGGTGCCCTACGCGGCGTGCCGGTTCCGGCCGGTGAGCACACGATCGAGATGCGCTACGACCCGGTCGAATTGAGAATCGGGCTCTGGACGACCGGCATCACTGGCATGGCACTGCTCGCCCTTGCCGCCTGGAACGGTCGTTCACTGCTGAGGGGGGTCTCCCGTGCGCCGGATGCCAGCGCGCCGTTGGCCGTACCGGCCGTTGGGGTGGCTCCCGTTTCAGAGGCCGGGCCGCAGTCCACCCCGGCACGGAAGCGGATGAGGCTGCGCCGGAAAGGGCGGCGAAGCGGCCGTCGCTAGATCCAGCCGGCACCGATGCGGAAAGGGCGCGGACCTGAACGTCCGCCCCCTTTTTCTTGTTTCTTGCGACCGCCCGGCGGTTCCTGGCCGGGGTGCAGCACGGAGCGCCACCGGCAGTGTGGGCCTGGACCCTCGATCACCTGCCCGATGCGGTACTCGGCGGCATCCCCGGCGCGGCAGCCTGGAGGACTCCGTCCATCGCCTGTGCCGCCCTTCCGGCTTGGAGAGCGGGCTTCAGTGTCGCGGGTCCAGAGGCGAGACAACGGCGGCATGTCACAAACAGCATCCCCTGATCGTCTTTTCACCGGACGCGGTGCATTCCGGTATGCAGTTCCGCCCGGCATTCGGCACAGGCATGCGCCGGAAATAACGGCAGTGTGAACAGTGTTCGGAAGTTCTATTGACAGTCGGGAACACGGATGCTAACCTGCGAACAAGGTCTTGAACGTCGTTCGGTTGTCCGACGGATGTTAAACCGGAGCCGGGTCTCATCCATCGCACAGAGGAACAATGGTCCGGACCGGCCCCCATGGTCTGCTGACGAGTGGAGCATGGGGCCATGGCGTCACGTGACATCGACATGGAGATGTGATGATGAAGGGTTTTTCGACCGCGAACCTGGCCCGCTCCAGCGCTCAGCGGCCCTGGTGGACGATCGGGGTCTGGATGTTGATCCTCGTCGCGGCATTGGTCACGGCGGGCCGGCTGGGCGATTCCACGACCTCGGAGGTCAACTTCGTCAACAGCCCCGAAGCGCAAACCGGCCTCACGGTGCTGGAGAATGCCGGGCTGATCGATGACAACCCGACCGACGAGACCATCGTGGTCCATGCCGAGAATGCAACAGTCGATGACCCGGCATTCCAGACCCGGGTACAGGAGATCACGGACACCCTGCGCGGAATGGACGGGGTGGTCATTCCCGAGACGGTCGTCAACTACTACGAGCTGAGCGCGAATCCGCAGACAGCGGAGGCTGCGGCGGGCCTGGTCTCCCCGGACCGGGACGCATTGCTGATCCCGGCCACGCTCGTCGGCACCCTTGACGAGGCCACCGCCAATGCACCCCGGTACCTTGAAGCGCTGGAGGGGCGCTCCGGAGATGGCATCGAGGTAATGTCCGTCGGGTTTGTCAGCATCGGCCAGGAGAATACCGAGATCGCCGAAGAAGATCTGATCCAGGGAGAGCTTCTCGGAATCAGCGCGGCACTGGTCATCCTCGTGCTGGTTCTCGGCGCGCTGGTCGCCGCTGGCCTGCCGATCCTGCTGGCCATCGTGTCGATCTTGATCTCGTTCGGCATCACGGCGGTCCTCGGCCGGATCTGGGAGCTCTCGTTCTTCATCACGAACATGATCACGATGATCGGGCTCGCGGTCGGTATCGACTATGCGCTGTTCGTCGTCGAGCGCTATCGCGAGGAGCGGCGCCGGGGTCGCACCAAAGCCGAGGCGATCGCCGTTGCGGGCGGGACGGCAAGCAAGTCGGTCGCCTTCTCCGGTGCCACCGTCGTGCTCGCGCTGCTCGGCATGTTCATACTGCCCGCCTCGATCTTCCGGGCGCTCGCGATCGGTGCGATCATCGTCGTCGTCGTTGCCGTCCTGGCGACGCTTACCCTGATTCCCGCCGTGCTCAGCCTGCTGGGGGACCGGATCGACTGGCCGCGGCGCCGGGATTACGCGGCCTATGCCCGTGAGCACGGGACGGATGACCCGTATGACGTGCGCGGAGTGTATTCCGGGTTCTGGGGTCGCATCACCCGGGTCGTGATTGCCCGACCGGTCTTCAGCGTGGCGACCGCCGTTGTGTTGCTCGTCCTAGCCGCAATACCGTACACGGATATCAATACCGGCTTCGCGGGCGTCGAGACGATGCCCACCGACAGCCGGGTCCGCCAGGGGTTCGAAATCCTGAACACCGAGTTCTCGGCCGGTCGCCTCGCGCCGGTGCAGTTCGCCATCGAGGGTGAGCGGGCGGAGGTGGAGAGCGGGATCGAGAACCTGCGCGCCGCGCTAGCGGCGGAGACGGTTGTCGAGGATGGCGAGACCCGACCGGCCTATCTCCCGATTCCCGAGGAGGGCTGGGCGCGCTGGAACGCCGACGAGAACGTGGCGCTGCTCGAAGCGACGTTGGCAATCCCGTCAAACGATGAACGCTCCTACGCGGAAGTGGAGCGCCTGCGATCGGAGATCGTCCCCGCCGCGTTTGGCGGTTCGGCGACGATCTACGTGACTGGTGAGACCGCCTTCAACCAGGACTTCTTCGATCTCGTCGAGCAGTACACGCCAATCGTGCTGGCCTTCGTGCTGGGGCTCAGCTTCCTGCTCCTGCTCCTGGCGTTCCGGTCCGTGGTGGTGTCGGCGACAGCGATCGTGATGAACCTGCTGTCCGTCGGCGCGTCCTACGGCCTGCTGGTGCTGGTGTTCCAGAACGGCGTCGGCAATGACATCCTGGGCTTGCAACAGACGCCCACGATCGAAGCCTGGATCCCGATCTTCCTGTTCTGCGTGCTCTTCGGGCTGAGCATGGACTATCACGTCTTCCTGCTGAGCCGGATCCGGGAGCACTACGACCTGACGGGCAGGAACACGGAGTCGGTGGCGGTGGGCCTGCATTCCACCGCCCGGATCATCACCGGCGCGGCGCTGATCATGGTCGCCGTCTTCGGGGGCTTTGCGGCCGGACGCCTGGTGATGCTCCAGCAGATGGGCTTCGGGCTTGGCGTGGCGATCCTCCTCGACGCGACGGTCGTCCGCTCGGTGCTCGTCCCGGCGACGATGGCCTGGCTGGGAGATCGTAACTGGTACCTGCCATCGTGGCTCCAGTGGCTGCCAGACCTCCGGGTCGAAGGCACGCCGGTGACGAGCCGTCGCCCCGGGGAGCTGGTGCTTCCCGATGTCACACCCATGCCGGACCGGGTGGTCGGCGACTAACCCTTCCCTGCCAACGACCGCCCCTATTCTCCCCTTCCGCCAGAGCGGCCATGCCCACGGGCATGGCCGCTCTGGCGTCTAACGTATCGGTCACTCAGCCTGGAACCCTGGTAGCAGCAACCGTCGCTGAACAGCGTTCAGCTTTTCTATTGACAGTCATCCGGCCGCGTGCTACGGTGAATGAAGACTATTCTGAACAGTGTTTAGGAGAATGAATGATGTTAGGAAGACGGCCCCTGACGGGGGCGAGCGAGCGCCGGGAGCGAAGTCGTCAGGAGATGCGGAGTGCTATTCTTGACGCGGCCGGAGAGATCGTCGCCGCCGAAGGCGTCGATGGCCTTACCATCCGCGCCGTCGCCCAGGCGGTTGGATACTCGCCTGGCGCACTTTACGAGTATTTCGACTCCAAGGAGGCCATTCTTGCCTCGCTCTATTTCGATGGTACCGATGGGCTCGGTACCTATTGCGAGCGAGCCGTCGCCGCGCTGCCCGAGGGAGCCGGTGCGATCGCCGCCATCGATGCGCTTGGACACGCCTATCGCGACTACGCACTCCAGCACGCCGAGTTGTACCGGCTGGTCTTTGGCGGTTTCAAGACGCCACCGCAGGCGCCAGACGTCGATTGTCCCGAAGACAGCCCTGGCGGATTCGGCACCTTGATCCGGATCGCGACCCAGGGTGTGGACGACCGTTCGATGATCGAGTTGCCGCCCCCCGTGATCGCGTGTACCGCCTGGGCGGCGGTTCATGGCTTTGTCTCCCTTGAATTGACGGGTCACCTCACTGGAGGGGATGGGCCGGGCCTGCCGCCAGCCTCTGCTGCCGAAGGCCGCCAGCGTCGCGACCAAATGTTCGACGCACTCGTCAGCATGGTGTTGTTCGGCTTGGTCAGGGAGGAACACCGCACCAAGTCCACGGTGACCTGATCGGCCGCCTGTCCTGTCCCCGGCGGCCGTGGTTGCTGACGGCTTTACCCGGTCCGCCGCGATACCAGCACCGTTCTTTCGATGTCCGCCAACGTACCGGTCATGACGCTCAGTCCCCCGGAGGGGGCCTGCCCTGAGAGGTGTGTGCCATGTTTGCAACCTGGGGCCGCATGCTTGCGGCGCATGGGCGGGTCGTCTCGCTGATTTCGATCGTGACCATGGTGGCGGCTGTGCTTGCCCTGCTCACCGTTGCACCGGATCTGTCACCCGACGGCTTTATCTCCGAAGAGGCGGAATCGGCGCAGGTCGATCGCACTCTGGCAGAGACGTTCGGCTCGGTGTTCCTGCCGCTGAAGGCGATCTTCATGACGCTCCTTTCGATCTCGGCGGCGCTGGGAGCGGTCGTCTTCATCTTCCAGGACGGCAATCTCGAAACGCTGTTCGGATTCCAGGCATCCGGCGAAATCATCTCGACCACGCCGATCCTGATGTTCTGCATCCTCTTCGGGCTCAGCATGGACTACGAGGTCCTTATGCTGTCCCGGATCCAGGAGGAGTACCTGCGGACCGGGGACAATCGCGCGTCGGTCGCGTTCGGCCTGGAGAAAACCGGAAAGGTCATCACCGGCGCGGCGGCGATCATGGTCGTCGTTTTCGGTGGGTTCATCCTGGCCGACATCCCTATCATCAAGAGCATGGGGTTCGGTCTCGCCTTCGCCGTCCTGATCGACGCGACGATCGTCCGCGGCCTTCTCGTGCCGGCGACCATGCGGCTGATGGGCAGGTGGAACTGGTGGTCCCCGGCACCGGTGCGCCGGGTGGTCGATCGCCTCGGCTTCGGGCATCACGACGTCGGGCCAGCGAACCTGACCATGACGCCGGACGCGCGGTAACGCCGGGCCTCCCGGTCTCGCGGGATCGTTACGAGGCTTGGTGATCGAGTGATTGCCGCGTCCACTCAGCCTTCGCGGCAATCGCTGGCATCCCTTCAGTCTACGCGGTGGGTTCCCGGTGGCGCGGCGGGAGCAGATAGCGGGTGGCGATAAAGCCGGCAGCGAGAGCCGAGAGGTGGAAGACGGAGGTGTAGTTCCTGAGATTCACCCACCAGATGAACGCCTCCCAAAGGATGAAGATGGCGAGCAGTAGGCCGGGACGTCGCGTGCGGCCGGCGATCGCACCCATCAGCCCGAAGCAGCCCGCGCTGCCACCGCTCCAGCTCCGGTGCCAGGCATTCTCCAGGACCCAGATATCCCAGACATTGGGGTAGATGGCGTGGAGGATAGCACCGGCGACCACGGTGCTGACGAAGGTCGTTCCGAAGAAAATCGCAATGGCTCGGAGAGTCCCTTCGCGCACCTCGAATATGATGCCGAATATCAGGAGCAACGCTGTGACGTAGATGAGCTGCAAGCTGTCGTGATTGAGCCACGGGGCGATTACCAGTGAGCGGATGGCCTGGGGGAGATCCCGGCTGAGGTCAGGAATATGGAGGAGAAGGTGGCCGACGGCCTCCTCATCGATCCAGTACTTGCCATTGCGTCGTTCCGCCGCCGGGATGAAGACCGCGTAGGAGGCCGCGATGTAGCCCAGCGCGAACGGAGCCATGAGCGGCAGCCGCATCCATCCGCGCCACCGTCGGCCGGTCGCCTCGGTCCATGGCACATATGGCGCGAGACGGTGCCGGACGGGAGAGTGGTTCCGGGAACGCCCCTGCGCGGATGTCATGATCACGTCTCCAGGATTGTCGAGAGATGCGTCACGATGTGTTGGTGGACCGATTGGGGATCGCGGCCGCCGGTCAGCGCCATCGCGGACGGGGCGCGATGGTGGTGATCTTTATGCGCTTGCAGGATGTCCCCTGGCCGGTGGTCACGTCAACATCCCCGCCCGGATCGTGCCCGAACATGGCGTCGACTATTCGCTCCTCCAGGATCTGCATAGACAGTACGTACGGCACCGTGGCACACAGGATGCGAAGGCTTTTGGTGTAGCAGCGATCGCTCTCGTGCTTACGGCATCTCGTACGTATTGCGACATCGTCCTCCGGACATGGAGCACCGGCGCGTTGCCCATCCCTCGTCAAGCGCAATACCTTGTCGAACGGAACGCAAACGAGACAGACGGGGTCGTTCCACACGGCAAGTGTCGTAGTGAACACTCCCGCCTTGATCGCTGCCTCGTGCCATGCCATTGGCGCGACCACGCTCAATTGTCACGGAGCGCGATTGCTCCGGAGGCTCGATGACGGCGACGTTCACCGACTAACGCTGCGTGATGTTGGTACAGGGGTGCACAAGGGAGAAACGCATGAGTCAACGACGAGACGAGACAATCCTGGGGAATGACGACGTCAGAACGGTAAGGACGAACGAGCACATGGTGACCGGTTCCGTTCCGCACGGTGATCGTGGCCATGATGAATTCGTCGAAGTGAAGAACCGGGTTCAGTTCGGACCTATCATCGCCGGCGTGCTGACCGCGATTGCAACCATGTTGATCCTAACGGTGCTAGGGCTTGCGATAGGCGCGTCGGCCCTTGAGCCACGTGATGTGGGCGAGGAGCTCGGCATCGGCGCCGCCATCTGGGGCATTCTTAGCGCCCTTATCGCCTTTTTCCTGGGAGGCTGGGTCGCGGCCAAGACGGCGGCGGTCTCCGGCTCAGGCAGTGGCTTGATCAACGGCCTGATGGTCGGCGCGGCGATCCTCGCGCTGCTGCTCTGGCTCACCGGCTCGGGCATCGGGGCTATTCTTGGAACGCTCGGCGGCAACATCGGTGACATCGCCAATGTTGTCCAGGATCAGGGCACAACCACAAACCAGGCGCAGGCGGAAGCCCAGCAGCAGCTGGAACAGGTCGATCCGAACGCGGCGTTCAACAACGTCCGTGACAGTGCCTGGGGAACCCTGGCCGGCCTGGTC
>DASYVY010000281.1:0-6207 GCA_035936535.1 Thermomicrobiales bacterium
GGCCGCTCGCGATCGTCGAGACCGGACCGCTCGGATTGTGGGGGGCCACCCCGACGCCCTGCCCGGCGGCAAGCTGGCCGATCGCGCGCAGGGCAGCCAGCCCGCCGCAATGCTTGACATCCGGCATGATCACATCCCAGATGCCCGCGACGAGATAGGGCCAGTAGCCGCCTGTGCCAAAGAGCAATTCGCCCCCGACGAGCTCCATGCCCAGGTCGTTGACCATGGGCTTGAGCAGGCGATGAGCATCCAGGTTCCAGACCGGCAGTGGTTCCTCGAACCAGGTGACCCCGAGCGCCGCTAGCTCCCGCGCTACCTGGTGGGCGGTGCCGAGGTCGAAGGCACTGTGACAATCGACCATCACGTCGATTTCGTCGCCAACCGCATCACGGACGGCGGCAACGCACGCAATTCCCGCATGCACCCGAGCGCGCTGCTCCCGCTCGCGAACCCGCCGCTGATCGATGCCGTCGAATGGCGCGAGCTTGACCGCCCGGAATCCTTCGCTGGCGGCGGATCCTGCCGCGGTCGCGAAGCCGTCCGGAGTCCGGGCCGTTACCGCGCGGTTGATGTTGGCATAGAGCGGAATCTCCCGATTGACGGAGCCACCGAACAGGGCAGCGACCGGGACACCTGCGGCCTGCCCGGCCAGGTCCCACAGTGCCTGCTCGCACGCCGAAATCGCCGTCGCCGCCGCGAGGCCATCTCCCAGCATCCAGAGCCTGGCCGTGAGGCGGGAGACATCCCGGGGATCCTGACCCTCCAGCAGGGGCCAGCACTGGCGGGTGAGGATCGTCTCCACGATCTCGTCCCGGTGCGGCCCGATGCCGCCATGGGACGCTTCGCCGTACCCGGTATGCCCCTCGTCGTCCGTCAACACGACATGGAGCCAGTCGCCGCGATGATTGACCGTGACGAGCAAGGTGTCGAGTGCGACGAGCCTCATCCGACCGTGCTCTCGGCGGCGACCGGTTCTGGTGGCGCGTTTCGCAGATCCGCGCGATGGGGCACGACATCCGCCGTGTCGAGGAAGTGCGTCAGCAGCCGGTCCTTCAGCCGCGCGACAACCTCCGCGTATCCCGGATCGTCGATCAGGTTGTGCAGCTCGGCGGGGTCGCGCCGCAGGTCGTACAGCTCGTCCCGCTCGTAGAGCCGCCGCACGTACTTGTGGTCCGCCGTACGGCACATGATGGCTTTGCTATGCGCGGTTTCCGAGATCGCCTGTAACCCGACGCGAGGCCAGTAGAGGTTGGTGGCATCAGCGCTGCCGGGGCTGTCGCGCTCGCTGGCGTGATCCTCGCCCGAACGGCGGCCGCCCTCGCAGAACACGGCGTCGCGCCCGGTGTCCGTTTCCCCGGAGATGATCGGCGCCAACGAGCGCCCGAAATGCGTATGCTCCGGGACGATTCCCGTAATCGCCTCGACCGTCGCCGGGATGTCGATCAGTTCGACCAGGGCATCGGAAATCCGTGGTTTCACCGGCACTCCGGAGGGCGGCTTGACCATCAGGGGTACGCGCGTCAGGCATTCCTCAAAGGTGTTCTGGGTTTTCTCGACCAGGCCATAGTCACCGGTGAAGTCACCGTGATCGGAAAACATGAAGATGGCGGTATCGTCGTAGATTCCCGCCTCGCGAAGGGCATCGATGAGCATCCCGAACTGGTGATCTACGCGGGCACACATGCCGAGGTAGGTCGCTCGCAGCTGGTTCCACCGCTCCTCCGTCCAGCCATTCAGCCCCTGGCGCTCCCGGATTCCGGCAAGCAGGGAGGGCTTGCCCTCACCGGGCTCCCGGATCCGCGGCGGCAACGCATCCCGATCGATCGCGGAGTACCACGGCTCTTCCACGCCGTAAGGCGGATGCGGATAGGTCAGGGGCAGGTAGATGCAGAGTGGCTTGTCGGTGGGCGGGTTCCGGATCAGGTCGATCGCGCCAAGGAGATTGGCCCAGTCGCTGTCCCGGTAGATGTCCTCGCCGCCGGTATCGAGCCGACCAGCCAGGAACGAGTAGAAGGTGTCGCTCCCGAACTGGCCGCGCCATTCCTCCGCCCGGTCCGACATGAACATCGGCCGGGGCGGCTCGGCTGGCCTGTACTTGACATCGCAATACGCATCGAATCCGTTCTGGCCGGGAACGAGATCGTTCTTTCCGCCCCACCAGACGAAATACCCGTTGGCCTTGAGCGTCCTCAACAGGCACGGCTCGTCCGGCCGCAGCATGTGGTGCATGGTCCGGTGCCCGCGCACGTGGGGATACCATCCGGTCATAAACGAGCACCGGCTGGGTGTGCAGACCGGGTTCTGGCAGAACGCGCGGCTGAACGACACGGCGTCTTCCCGGACCCATTCGTCCAGCACGGGAGTCTGGGCCGCCGGATTCCCCAGGTGGCCGACGGCATCGGCTCGCCATTGATCGGGATTGAACAGCACGATATGCGGCAAACGACCCGGCAACGATGTCTCCCTTCAAGCGCATGACCGACCCGGCACCAGAACGTAACCCTCACCGCGGTCGCTGTTCGCGCCACAATCCCACTTCAGCCGGTCGACAACCATCCTGCCCGGTTTCGGTCTGGCATCCGGCCAACCCGCCTTGCCGGACGCGTGTCGTCACCGCTCAGATCTCCGGCATCGCAAAGCGGTCTCCGACCCTATGCATCCATTCCCCCAAGCGGTCCTGGAGCGCATCACGTTCTGTGGCGAAGGCTGTGTTGTGCGCGAGGTTGACCTGCTCGTAAGGATCATCGTTGAGATTGAACATGAGCCATGGCTGCCCCTCCAGCACCACGTATTTCCAGCCATCGCCAGTAACGATTCCACGCCACGGCCTGTCAACGCTGTCACCGTGGCGCGTGGGCACAACCAGCTGGAGAAGAGCGGATTCGGCCTCCGGGGTCTGAGCATCGGTACCTCGATGATAGGCGGAGTAGTCCGTGCCGGCCATCCACTCAGGTGGTGGAATCCCGCAGAGGCCCAGCGTCGTTGGGGCCACATCGACATGGTTGAGCGGCACCGGCACAAGATTGGTCCCCCCGCGATAACGGTGAACGGTGCCGCCGATCACGAACGGCACGCGGAGCGCTTCTTCCCAGGGCGCCGTCTTGCGGAACTGCCCGTGCGAGCCATGCATGTCACCATGATCGGAGAAGAAGACCAGATAGGTCTCGTCGGCAAGTCCCGTTTCGGCCAGGACCGTGCGGATACGTCCGAGATTCCAGTCGAGGTTTTCGATCATGGCGTAGTATCCCGCCAGGTCGCGGCGCGCCCTTTCCTGAACCCATGGCACATCGGGCACGTTCGAACGCAGCCGGATCCGGCCCGGCGTGTGGCGAGCCATCCATTCAGCGGGAGCGACGTAGGGGTCGTGCGGCGGCTGGACGGAGAGAACGGCGAAAAAGGGCTGATCGGTGTCAGTGGCGGCTTCGTCACCGCGGTGACGAAGCCAATCGAGCAAGAGATCGGTGAGCGCGTCCGTTTCGTAGGCCGGGAGGCGATCGTGGAAGGCGTCATCGCCCGCCTCACCATGCACCCACGAATCCCACTGGCTGTTGTTGTTCTCGTAGCCTAGCCAGTCGCGGAATCCGCCACGCCGCTCCGGCGGCACGATGTGCATGGCCGCCCGGCCATCACGCTCGTGCCAGCCATCGACGTGCCACTTGCCGAAGTAGGCGGTACGGTAGCCCGCGTCGTTGAAGGCATCTGCCACCGTCGGTTGGCCGTCCGGGAGCGGGTACTCATGGCCCGGCACGCAGTCGTGAGGGTAGCGACTGGTGAGCAACGAGCCACGATAGGGACCGCAGAGGGGTGTCCCCGCGACAGCTCCGGTAAATATCGATCCTTCGGTGGCCAGGCGGTCGAGATGAGGCGTGTGCACATTCGGATCACCGGCGAAGCCGCAGGCCTGAGCCCGATGCTGGTCCCCGAATACCCAGATCACGTTCGGCTGCCGTTCAACCGCCACAGGTCAACATTCCCCTCGCCAGATCCCCGGCTGCCGTGCCACTCAGCGCCATTCCGGCCGCTGCATCACGCGTCGGATATCGTGACTGTCACCTCAGCATCCGGCTCCGTCGAACGCGCCTGGCGCGGACCCTTTGGCTAACACGCGTTGCCACGGCCCGACGCTCCTGCTGAATGTCACGGACAGATGCTTTGGTCAGGACATCCAGCAGGACCATCACGACTGACCGGGTCATTCGGTACGATGACGCACCGTGGACAGCGCCACAGGAATCAGCGCCTCGGGTAAGCATGTTCCCGTTCCCATGCGGTCGACTGGCGGATCAGGACTTGACCGCGCCCGCGATTCCCTCGACGAAGTACCGCTGCAGGAACAGGAAGACGATGATGATCGGCAGCAGGCTGATCGTCGCAGCGGCGGCCATGCCGCTCCAGTCAGTGAAGAACTCGCCCTGGAACGAATAGATGCCGACCGAGAGCGTCCGCAGGTCGGGCCGGGACAGGGTGAGCACGAGCGGCAGCAGGAAATCGTTCCACGAGTACATGAACTGCATGATGATCGCGGTCGCCACGACCGGTTTCGTCAGGGGCAGGAAGATCTGCCAGAAGATCCGGAGGAATCCCGCCCCATCGAGGATCGCTGCTTCTTCCAACTCCTTGGGCAACTGGCTGAAGTACCCGGCGAAGAGCAGGATCGTCACGACGTGTGCGCCACCGCTCTGGGCCAGGATCACCCCCGCCAGGGAATCCCCGAGGTTGAGGAAGTTGATCAGCTCGAAGACCGGGATGATCGTGTACCCCTCCGGCAGGAACACGGTCGCCACGAAGAAGCCGATGACGGCCTTTTTGCCCGGGAACTGGTAACGGCCCAGCACATAACCCATCATCGCCGTCGTTGTCACGACGATCAGGACCGAAGAGAAGGTGATGATCAGGGTGTTGAGAAAGTAGTCCCCGACCCGCGCATCGGTCCAGGCGCGCGCGAAGTTGCTCCACTGGAATGTCTCCGGGATCAGGCCGAGCCCGCCGAAGATCTCCTGGTCGGTCTTGAGCGCGGCGGAGACCATCCAGAGAAACGGGTAGATCCAGACAATGGCGAGCGGCAGCAGCAGAAGGGTGAAGACGACCTCCCGGAACCTGGGGTTATTGAATCGCCCGACCAATGTTGTCTGTCGTTTGTCGAATGCATGACCCGCCACAGGCGTGGACGCCTCGTGGGCGGCCTGGGTCGACGTGCTCACGATCCACCCCCGATGAACTCACGACGTCGCTGCTGCGCCTTGCGGAGACCAAGGCCCTGGAGGATGGCAATGACCATGACCGTCATGCCGAAGAAGACGCCGGCGGCGGATGCGAACCCAAGACGCGGAATCCCGCTCTCGCCGAAGGCGTTGCGATAGATGTAGACCTCCATCACCTCGGAGGCGAAGAATGGACCGCCCCCCGTCATCGTCTGCACGATCGGGAAGACCTGGAGCGTCTGGACGACGGTGATCAGGGCGATGATTGCGGCGAACGGCAGGAGGAGCGGGAAGGTGATGTCCCGGAACAACCGCCAGGCGCCCGCCCCGTCGATCTTCGCCGCTTCGTAGAGATCCTGCGGCACCACCTGGAGGGCGGCGAGCCAGTAGATCATCGTGATCCCGAAGTTCTTCCAGATGTGGACGCCGACCACGGTCCACATCGCCGAGTCCGGGTTCCCGAGAAAGTCCACCGGCCGGTCGATGATGCCGAGGCTGGTCAGGATCTCGTTGACCGGTCCGTTGAACGGGCTGAAGACGAACGTCATCACGATGCCGACGATGGCGGCGGTCGTCACGACCGGGATGAAGAACATCGTCCGAAGCACCGGAGCGAGGCGCAGCGCCGCATCATTGAGAATGATCGCGACCACCAGTGACAGGATCAGGCGCGCCGGCACGCTGCCGATCATGAACAGGAAGGTGCGCTGGTAGGCATCCCAAAAGTAGCCGTCGGCGATCACTTCGCGGTAGTTGGCGAGGCCGACCCACTCCCGTGTGTCGGAGAAGCCGGACCAGTTGAGAAACGAGAAGTACCACGACGCGACCAGCGGATAGAACGTGAACATCGCCGCCAGGATCAGCGATGGCGTCATGAACAGGGAGCACCATCGCGCTTCCCAGATGCGCCGCCACGCGCTTTTGCGGGATGTTCCGCCCGTGCCGGGAAGGGAGCCGCCCTTTGACAAGAGATCACGGGAGCGGCTGCCCATGGAGATAGCCATAC
>DASYVY010000282.1:0-3590 GCA_035936535.1 Thermomicrobiales bacterium
GCCGGGGTGGTGTCGTTTCCTGAATCGTGCGGAACCCGCTGGGCCGGATGTCCTGAGACCTGCCCGCCGAACTCGGCTCGGGGCTAGATCGGGTTGCCGCCACCGCGCCGGTTGCCGCTCTCATCGCCACCCAGAGCGTCCTGCGCCTTGTCAAGCAGGCCCTCATCGCCGCCGTCGCTATCGGTGTAGGTCGTCTCGGTGACGGTCGTTTCGACTTCCTGGGCCGCTGGCCGGGTCGTCCTGGCGGCGCCGGTCGTATCATCGATCCGGACCTCTTCGGTGACCCGGGCCTCCTTGAGGACCTCTACCTCTTCGCCGCGAACCGGCACTTCGATCGTGCCTTCCTCGAAGACGTCATCATCGACGTTGACGGCACGGTCAACGACACGCCGCTCCACGTTCACGCGCTCTTCCGTGACCGGAACGTCGAGCGTCTGCTCTTCGGCGACCACTTCCTTGTGGACCTCAACCGAACCGAGATCGACCTCGCGCGTCCTGGCCGACAGCTCTTCCTCGGCGAGCGCGACGCGAATGGTCTCGTTATCGGCGGTGTGGGTCCGCGGCGTATCCTGCTCGTGAATGTACGGCTCCTCATCCACCTCAAGGTGCGTGGATGCGGTTGTCACTGTTTCCTGGCTGCCGGTGTCAGCGGCATAGCTGCCGAGTCCGGTAGCCGTCGTCGAGGTTGCGACATCGGAATCGGTGGTATAGGCATCGCCTGTGGTCGTCGCGGCCGTATCGTCGAAGCCAGTCGTGGTGGTCGTGCTGACGGGCTCGTTCTCCCAGGATGGATCCTGGTTCATGGCCTCGTCCTTGGTCACGTTGAGATAGACATGGCCTTCATCGACGTTCGCGATGGCACTGGATGGGATGTAGTAATCGCTCGGGAAGAAGAATCCCTTTTTAACGACGATATAGTCGGGATAGGCGTTGACGACCTCGCCCACCTTGTCGCCATCCGATCCGACGACATCGGCGCCTTCAGTTACTGTCCACTGTTCCTGGTTGTAATCCGTCATGTGCGGGCTCCTTCATGGAGAACGAAAATGGCCAACCGGGCAGCCAGAAAGAACGGCTGCCCGGGAATGTCAACAAGGGATGAACTCAGGTTCGGCTGTCCGCTTCGCGGAGAACGAAGAGAATGATGACCGCGCCGATGATGGCGACGATCAACGAGCCGATCCAGCTCAGGTTCGAGGCGATGCCCAGCAGGTCGAAAATCCACCCGCCGAGGATGCCACCCAGAACCCCGACGATTAACGCACCGATCGTGCCACCCGGCGTACGACCGGGCACGATAAGACTGGCTATACCGCCGGCGACAAGACCGATGATCAGCCAAAGGATGATGTCACCCATGTCTGCTGCTCCCCCTGCTTAACCAGACCGTTCATCGAGGCACCGTGCCCGAATGACGCCTTTCCCCGGGAACCTGTTCCAATCGCCATTGCGTCATGGCGGCACCACGTTGCGCTCACCATCCGCATGCGATCGGATCGTTCCGCTTGGGCGTCCGGTATACGCTCGTGTTCGCGATCCCCGGACGCCCAGTCTTCCGCAGCATATGTGCCACGAACACACGAACGTACGTGGCCGCCACCAGACACGGGAGGGGAATCTCGCTCAATTGGACTAACGGCGCTGACTCGCTGACGCCGCGAAGCACCCCATCGGTCAGCGCGTGTACCGGGTATCGAAGCGGCCGTTTGCGCCCGCCAGGAGTGACTCGTGCGCCGGGCTGGGGTCAGTGGCCGGAGAACACCGGGGCCGAGCGTTCGCTGGATTCGGCCGCGGGTGCAGCGGTGTTGCCGGGCTTGGCGGTCGCGGCGCCTTCCGGCCCCGTCGCGGCCTTCCGTAGCGGAATCTCTTTAAGGAAGAGGGAAACCGCGAGGGCGAGGACGACCAGCGGGACCGCGGCGAGAAAGGCGTCACCGATCGCGTCCGCATAGGCCGCCAGCACCGTGGACTTCTCGGGCTCCGGCAATGCCTGGATCGCCTCGACGTTGTTCGTGGCCATTTCCCCGCCACCGGCCGGCAGCCCTTCCCCCAGGTAATGGGACAGCCGGGTCCCCAGCACCGCCCCCAGTGCCGCCGCACCGATCGCGCCACCCAGTTGGCGGGTAAACGTGACCGAGCTGGTGGCCACACCCATGTCCCGGAAGGCGACCGAGTTCTGCACCGCGACCGTGATCGTCTGCATCGTCAGGCCGAGTCCCGACCCGAAGATGTACACGAAGACACCGATCTGCCAGTACGGGGTTTCCGGCGTGATCGAGCTCATCAGGAGCAAGGCGATCAGCACGAGCAGGGCGCCCATGACCGGATAGATCTTGTATCGCCCGGTGCGCGTGATCAGCAGCCCCGAGATGACCGACATGCTGAAGATGCCGACGACGGTCGGGATCATCGCCAACCCGGAGCGCGTCGGGCTGAAGCCTCCCACCGTCTGGAAGTAGAGCGGGAGGTAGATGATGCCGCCGAACATCGCGAACCCGACGAGAAACCCGAACAGGTTGCCGATGCTGAAGATCGAGTTGCCGAACAGGGCCATCGGGATGATCGGCTCCCGCGCCCGGCGCTCGGCGAACACGAACGCGATGGAAAGGACGAGCGACGACCCGATGAGCATCAGGGCCATTCCCGATGTCCACCCGTACGCGTCACCTGCCCAATTGAGATAGAGCAGCAGGGACGTGACGGCCCCGACGATCAGCGTGGCGCCGAGGTAGTCGATCGAGTGCTCCCGGCGCACCACCGGAAGCTTGAGCGCCAGCGAGGTGATGACGAGCGCGGCGATACCGATTGGCAGATTGATGTAGAAGATCCAGCGCCAGCCCGGTCCATCGGTGAACCAGCCGCCGAGCAACGGCCCCGCCACGCTGGACACCCCGAACACCGCCCCGAAATACCCCTGGTACCGGCCGCGCTCCCGGGCGGGGATGACATCGCCGATGACGCTGAGCGCGATCGCGAACAGGCCACCCCCGCCGATGCCCTGGATCGCCCGGAACAGGATCAACTGGAACATGTTCTGGCTGAGACCGCAGAGGGCGGACCCGATGATGAAGATCCCGATCGCGATCTGGAAAATCAGGCGACGCCCGTAGAGGTCCGAGATCTTGCCCCAGAGGGGTGTCACCGCCGTCGAGGTCAGCAGGTAGGCCGTCACGACCCAGGAGAGGTGATCCAGCCCGCCAAGATCACTGACGATCCGAGGCAACGCGGTGCCGACGATGCTCTGATCGAGCGCGGCCAGCAGCATCCCGGCCATCAGGCCAACCATCACCACGAGGATTTGCTGGTGTGAGAGGTAGGTGTGACCTTCATCCGAAGGGGCGGCGGATGGACTGACGGCGGTGCGCTGATCGCTCATGAAACGATTCCCAACTGTGCTGAGGAATGGATGACCATCTGGATCCGACCACGCCGGTGCATGACCAGACCCATGGATATCCGCGGCATCGCGAACCGGCGGCGTTCAGCGGATCATATGTGGAACGCGCGTTCCGCTTGATGATGCTAGGAGATGGCGGTGGGGATGTCAACCTGAATCGGGCCGGTGGCTCCGAGGGTCGTGCATGCCAGTAATT
>DASYVY010000283.1:0-7101 GCA_035936535.1 Thermomicrobiales bacterium
TCACCGACACGCTGCACCATGACATCGAGGTCGAGGACACGGCCCTCGCGATGCTCCGGTTCCGGAACCGGGCGCTGGTCTCGGTCGTCTCTAGCGTCCTCTCGCCGCGGCAGGAGTCGCGCGTTCGCCTCGACTTCGAACGGGCAACCGTCGAGGTCGTGCAACTTTACCGCTACGGCAACGACGACTGGACGGTTACGCCACCGGAGGGCCAATCGTTGCCAAAGGGCACCTGGCCACCAGACGGCGACGCACCGGCGAGCCACGGTGCCGAGCTCGCGCTCGTGCTCGATGCCATGCGGGACGGAACACGTCCCCCCGCCAACGTCGATGACATCCGGCCGACATTCGAGCTATTGACGGCGATCTACAAATCGAGCCAGACCGGAGAGCCGGTGAAACGGGGCTCGATCGTCGCCAACGACCGGTTCTATGAGCACGTCGGCGGGTACGAAGCGTAGGGTGAGCGTCAAAGGCCCCGTCGCGTTGTAGCGGCCACCCTGTGTGGCTGCCTCCCAACGGGCAACCACACAAGGTCGCCAACGGAACCGCGTTTCTTGAGTGGCACCAGGGCAGACACGGAGGTCTGCCCCTACAAATTGATTATGCCTGGCGGGGGTCAGACGGGCTGGAGGGTGATCATCGGCTTGTAGGCGTTGGCGTGATCGTCAACCTCGTCGAAGATGCCGTTGCGGCGATCCTCGATCACCGCGTGGATCTCGTTCGTCAGCTCCTGAAGCATGTCCTCTTCGAGCACGGTCTTTACGATTCGGCCCTTTCGGAAGATCACACCCTTGCCGTTACCCGAGGCAAGGCCCACATCGGCATCCCGGGCTTCGCCGGGGCCATTGACCACGCATCCCATAACGGCGACGCGAATCGGGTCCGTGACCGATTCGAGCACCTTGTCGACCTGGTTGGCGAGGGTAAACAGATCGACCTCGACCCGGCCACAGGTCGGGCAGGCGATCATCGTCGCGCCCTTCTGCCGCAGCTCCAGGCTCTTGAGGATCTCATAGCCCACGAAGACCTCCTCGACGGGATCGGTGGTCAGTGAGACGCGGATCGTGTCGCCGATGCCGAGAGCAAGGAGGGTACCGATGCCGACCGCAGAGCGAACGCTGCCCGCCCGCGGCGTTCCGGCTTCGGTGACGCCGAGGTGGAGCGGGTAGTCGTTCGGGAGGCGAGCAAAGCGCTGGTAGGCCTCCAGCAACACCGGCACCTCGAATGCCTTGAGGCTCACCTTGGTGTCGTAGAAATCCAGGTCTTCCAGGATCTTGATGTGCCCCAGCGCGGAGCGAACGAGCCACTCGGCCCGGAGTTGCACCTGGGTCGCATTCTGCTGCGCCATCTCGTCCACGAACGCTTCCGTCATCGGCGCAACGGATCCGAAATTGACGCCGATCCGGATTGGCGTGCCGCGTTCCTTCGCCTTGGTGACAACCTCGCGTACGTCCTCTTCCTTCCGGATGTTGCCGGGGTTGAGGCGCAGCCCGTGGATTCCGGCATCGAGCGCCTTGAGGGCAAGCGTGTGCTCGAAGTGGATGTCGGCGATGAGCGGGACCGGCGAATGCGGCACGATATCCGGCAGCGCCGCCGCCGCCTTGCGGTCCGGGACGGCGATTCGCACGATCTCGCAGCCGGCATCGGCAAGCTCGCCGATCTGGGCAAGTGTCGCGGCGGCATCGCGCGTGTCAGCGGTCGTCATGGATTGGACACGGATGGGATAGTCGCCGCCAAGGGCGACATCGCCTACGTGGAGGACGCGGGTCTTGCGTCGGGGGGCTACCAGTGACATGGATGGGGTCTTCCTCCGTTGGAAGGGTTGCGTCTGAGGATGCCGACAGGCGGCAGGAGCGCAACCGTGCTCCTCGTATGGTACGACGATAGGGTTCAGGCGCGTCCGATCCTTCACACACCGTTAACGAAGGTGGGCCGCTCGCTTCGCCAATCAGGGAAAGATCGACCGGCCGTCGAGGAGCCGGTCCACATCCCCGAACGCGATGTAGAACATCAGGCCAAGCATCACGACCATGCCCGCAAGATGGACCAGGCCTTCTTTCTCGGGAGAGATCCGGCGTCCGCCGCGGAGCACCTCGATCAGGACGAACAGCAAGCGGCCGCCGTCGAGCGCCGGAAACGGGAGCAGGTTGAGCACGCCAAGCCCGACCGAGATGATGATCGTGATCATCGTCAGCGTGACCCACGGGGGAGTGGCGCTGAGGGCGATCGATTCGGAGGTCAGCTGTCCCATTCCCACCGGCCCCATGACCATGTCACGGTCCACGCCCTCGGTGAGCATCGTGTTCAGTCCCTGCACCGTTCCACTCACGATGGCCCAAAACTGGTTCCACCCCTCGGGAATCACCTGGGTCAGAGGGACATCACGATAGGTCCGGGCAAACACACCATCGGCCCCGAGCGCCTCGTACGGCGTCTGCTCGCGGGCATTTGCGCCGATGACTTCCAGCGCGTTCGAACCCTCCGGAATCTCCGGGATGGCCAGTTCGACGCTGACCGGCTGGCCCTCGCGAACGATCTCGACAGGAACCGTCGTGCCGGCGGAACGTTCCAGCAGGGAGAGAAACCCGAGCGCATCGCTCACCGGCTGGCCCGCGATCGCGGTGATCCGATCCCCGGGGTAGAGCATGGCATCGCCGGCGGCTGACCCGGCCGCGACCGATGACAGGATGATCGGCTGCGGGGGCATGGTGAACGTGGTATCGAATGTCCGGCCGCCACGCATGATGGTGACGGTGACCTCGTTACCCACGTTGCTGGCAAGAAGCCCGGTGGCCTGAACCCCGGCCTCGATCGGGACACCATTGACGGCGATGATCTCGTCGCCGGCCTGCCACCCCGCGAGGTCCACCACGGAACCCGGATCGACCTGCGTGACCCGGAGCGTTGACGGCTCCCCGGCCACGATCTGGATCCCCGTTGCACCCTGGCCTTGCGGCGGGTTCTCCCGTGGAGTGATCGTGGTCTCGATCCGCTCGTCGCCGCGGCGCAACGTCACTGGCACGGTCGAGCCGGCGTTGTCCGTGATCGCTTCCTGCAACGCCCCGGCACTGCCAACATCCCGACCGGCCACCGAGACAAAGGCATCGCCCGGAAGCCAACCGGCAGTTTGTGCCGGGGATCCCGGCGCAACGGCGCCGACATAGACACTGTCGTCGGTCTCCGGAATCCCCTGGATACCGACGATCAGGATCGACAGCACGATCGCCGCGAGAAAGTTCATCGTCGAACCGGCAACGAGGAAGAACGCACGCTGGAGCGGTCCCTTGGTCAACATGGACCCTTCGCCCACGTCGGTCCCGTCCTCGCCCTTGACGCGGACGAATCCGCCGAACGGAATCCAGTTCAGCGACCACAGCACGTCCTTGCGACGCCAGCCCCGGATCCGTGGAGGGATGCCGATGCCGAATTCCTCGACCTTGACGCCGACGCGGCGCGCGGCGAAGAAGTGGCCGAATTCGTGGATAAGGATCAGGAAGGCGAGGATCGGGATGATCAGAAGCCCGGAAGCGAGGCTCTCGGAGATGGGAAGCACGGAGTGGGATCTCCCGTAAGCGAGGATCGAGGCGCGACGGAGACTCCGTATCCGATGGAGCTGCACGCGCCTCATCAATAGTACTATGCAGACCGAGGCAACATAAGCAGTAGTGCCGCGCGTGGTAGAATGCGACCGCTCGCGGGGAGAATGCGTCCGTTCGTACGCACCGTTCGGTCGCGAAAGTGAACCGCCGCCCTCAGCTGCCCAAGCGCTCAGGTGACCGCGATGACGCGGTCTGACTCGGTCTGACAAGGAGGTCAGGATGATCGTTGGAGTGCCCCGGGAAGTGAAGGACCGCGAGTGCAGGGTGGCGGTGACGCCGGCCGGCGCCAGGGAGTACGTCAGTCACGGGCATACCGTGATCGTGGAAACGGCGGCCGGAGCGGGAAGCGGCTTTGGCGATGCGGAATACGAGGCTGCCGGTGCCGAGTTGGTGACGACGCATGACGAGGTATTCGCCCGGGCGGAGATGATCGTCAAGGTGAAGGAGCCGGTTGCTTCCGAATACCCATTGATGCGGACGGGCCAGCTCTTGTTCACCTATCTCCACCTGGCGGCCGACGAACCGCTGACCCGCGCCCTGATCGACGGTGGAGTCCGCGCGATCGCCTACGAAACCGTCCAGATCGGTGATGGGCCGTTACCGTTGCTGACACCGATGAGCGAAGTCGCCGGTCGCATGTCGATCCAGGTCGGCGCCCATTTCCTCGAGCGTACTCACGGTGGTCGCGGTATGCTGCTCGGCGGCGTCCCCGGCGTGCCGGGTGCCGAAGTGGTCATCATCGGCGGCGGGGTGGTGGGAACCAATGCGGCACAGATGGCGCTCGGGCTCGGCGCGAACGTGACGATCGTGGACCGGAATGTCGAGCGGCTCCGGTTCCTGGACCAGGTGCTGCACGGGCGCATCCACACGCTTGCCTCGAACGCGCACAATGTCGCGGATGTCGTCAGGCGCGCGGATCTGGTCATCGGCGGCGTGCTCGTCGCAGGTTCCCGGGCGCCGAAGCTGGTCACGGCGGAGATGGTTCGCTCGATGAACCGCGGGACGGTAATGGTCGATGTCGCCATCGATCAAGGCGGGTGTTTCGAGACATCCCACCCAACATCGCACAGCGATCCGGTGTTCGAGGTCGGTGGCGTGATTCATTACTGCGTGACGAACATGCCCGGGGCGGTGCCGCGAACCAGCACGCTGGCGCTCTCCAACGTGACGCTCCCGTACGGGCTCGCGATCGCGGACCGCGGTTTCGAGGAGGCCGTTCGGCACGATCCGGATTTGGCCAAGGGCGTCAATGTCCTTGATGGCCAGGTTACGCATCCAGGCGTTGCCGAGGCGTTCGGCCTGCCGTACGCAACACCCGACACCGTCCTGGGAGCGGTAGCCGCCTGAGGAAAACCCCAGGGGCATGCCTGTTGATCGATATCCCCGGCGAAATGGTCGCGAAGTTTGAGAAAGGAATGCGGACGCATGGAGGAGATGGTCGAGCGGTTCTTGGGTGCGCTCAAGGCGGAACGGGGGTTCTCGGTCAACACGATCGCTGCCTACCGCAATGATCTGCACCAGTTCATCGCCTATCTCGGTGCCCCACCCGAGGAGGACCGGATTTCGGCGGTGACGGCATGGCAAGACCTGAATGACGCGCACCTCGACGCGTTCCTGCTCCAGCTCCGCAGCCGAGACTACGCGCCTTCAACGGTTGCCCGCAAGACAGCCGCGCTCAAGTCGTTCTGCGGGTTTCTCCGCAAGCAAGGGGAGATGGCAACGGACATCGGCACCAACCTGAGCTCGCCCAAGGTCGACAAGTATGTGCCGAAGGCGATTAGCCACGACGACGTGCTCCGCTTGCTCGAGCAGCCGTTTCGGGAGACGCCAAACCGACCGGAAAGCATCCGTGACCGTGCGATGCTGGAGGTGCTGTATGGTACTGGCATGCGCGTTAGCGAGCTGGTTGCGCTCGATGTCGCGGATGCCGATCTCGGGCGCGGCGAGATTCGCTGCCAGGGCAAGGCCGGTCGGAGCCGGGTGGTGCCACTGACGCCACGCGCGGCCGAGAGCATTCATGCGTACTGCAGCCAAGCGCGCGGTCAGCTAGTCCGCGACAACACGTCGTCGCTGTTCGTCAATCATCGCGGCGGGCGCCTGACGCGACAGGGCTTCTGGCTGATCCTCAAGTCCTATGCCGAACGGGCCGGAATCGACGCGATCACCCCACACACCCTTCGTCACTCATACGCCATCCATGCGCTTCGCAACGGCGCGGAGCTGCGCGATATCCAGCAGCGCCTCGGTCATGTCAGCATCGGTACCACGCAGGTGTACCGCGACCTGGCTGCCCGGCGCGATTCGGCCCCCATCGACATCCCGCCCGCCGACACGCTTGGGGAAGAGGAGCCGACCATCACGTTGCAGGGTGCCCTGCGCGGTTGATTCGCCGCCATGTGCGCCACCGCCCGCCCTTTCCCGCTTTGCCATCGACCCATCGACAGGACCTTGAATGACGGACACCACGGTGAGCTCTGATCCCCAGGCATCCCCACGCGTAGCGACGATGGAGAAGATCGTCGCGCTGGCCAAGCGCCGCGGCTACGTTTACCCGGGATCGGACATCTACGGCGGCCTTGCCAACACCTGGGATTACGGACCGCTCGGGGTCGAGCTCAAGAACAACATCAAACAGCTCTGGTGGCGCACGTTCGTCCAACGCCGGCAGGACATGGTTGGCCTGGACGCGGGGATCCTGATGCATCCCCGCGTCTGGGAGGCGTCCGGCCACGTCGTCAACTTCAACGATCCGCTGGTTGATTGCAGGACCTGCAAGTCCCGGTTCCGGGCGGACCACCTGCTCGAGGACAGGCTCGGGCTCGTCGACGCGGCGTCGAAGACGCCGGACGAGATGACCGCCCTATTGCAGGAGGCGAATCTCCCCTGCCCGCATTGCGGCAACCGGACGCTGACCGACGCCCGCCAGTTCAACATGATGTTCAGCACGACGATCGGGCCGGTGTCGGACACCGCCCAGAAGGTGTACCTGCGACCGGAGACCGCTCAGGGCATTTTCGTCCAGTACAAGAACGTGATGGCAACGTCCCGGGTCAAACTCCCGTTCGGCGTGGGACAGATCGGAAAGGCCTTCCGAAACGAGATCACCCCGGGAAACTTCATCTTCCGCGTGCTCGAGCTGGAGCAGATGGAGGTCGAATATTTTGTCAAACCCGACGCAGGAGCGCGTCAGTTCGAGAGCTGGCTGGAAGCGATGTGGTCCTGGGTGCGAATGATCGGCCTCCAGGACCGGCACGTTCGCGTGCGCGAGCACGAGCCGGGGGAGATGTCGCACTACTCCAGCCGGACCGTGGATTTCGAGTACGACTTTCCCGGCTCGATGGGCTTCAAGGAACTGTATGGCTTGGCGAACCGGACCGACTTCGACCTGTCCAGGCACCAGGTAACCAGCGGCGTTGATCTGACGTATTTCGATCAGGCGGCGGGCACCCGATATCTGCCGCACGTGATCGAGCCGACCTTTGGCGTCGAGCGAACGTTC
>DASYVY010000284.1:0-3328 GCA_035936535.1 Thermomicrobiales bacterium
ATATCCCTGGCGCGACGCTCGTCGCGCTGACTGTGCCGATGATCGTGCACGAGGGAGTTGTGGGCTTGCTCGCCGGGGCCGTGGTGTGGGTGATCGTGCTGCGCACCGACAACATCGTGCTGTCGATGATCGCCGGCGTCGCGATCGTGGGAGTGCTCGGTTGACTGGCTTCTGGTCTTCCCGCCACCCGACCGGCCCGAACATCGTGTCGTTCAGCGAGTGACCGGAGCCGAGGTTGGCGGACCCGCTCTGGTTCGCACTCTGGCGAACAAGTCTAGCGACACATCTGGTGGCTGAGCGGATCCGGCCCGGAAGGTCAGTCGGCGGCGATCGGCTGACGCGCCTTGTTGGTGACGTTCGCGCTGAAGGTCACCTCCGGCGTGTGCGCCAGAGTCTGGCCGACGACACAGTAGCGTTCGGCCGATGCCAGCAGCCGCTCGATCCGGTCGTCCGCGCCCTCCGTCTCCAACTCGACATTGACGCGAAGGTCCGTAAAGCCGATCGGAGAGGACCGCTCGATCGCGAGCGTGCCCCGAACGTCCCAGTCGCCCTCGGCCCGGACCACCAGCCTGTGGATCGGCAGGCTCAGCGCGGCGGCCACGAGCCGGATCGTCAGTTCCTGGCAGGCCGCCAGCGAGGCGAGAAAGACATCGCCCGAGCACGGCAGGTCGTCATCGCCGCCGACGGCGACGTGCGCGCCGATCTCGAACACCGTGCCGTTCCCGCCCTCGACCGCGATCCTGACCCGGCGGGGATCACCCCCCTCTTCGGTGACGCTATGGACGGCGCTCGTGATCAGCGCGCTGTCCGGGCGCACACGGTATTTCTGCTTGAGCCGCGCCTGCCGTTCGCGCAGGGTTGGCGTTGGTGGCGGCGCTGTCGTTGCCGACCCGTTCGCGGCGACGATCTCCGCCGCTGGAGCGGCTGTGGTTGGCGCATCGGTGGGTCCGGTGATGCGCCTGGCGGCTTTGGCAGCCTTGGCGGCAACCACCTTGCCGGATTTCTTGCCGGCGGCGGTCTTCACACCACCGGCCGTTTCATCCTTGTCCCTGTCGTTGCCCTTGCCCTTGTCGTGCTTCTTCTTGTTCCCCATGGGAGTGTGCGTTCCTCGTGATGTCGGGTGGTAAGCAGGTCAGCGATACGAGTCGGACCAGCGCAGGAGCCATCGCTCGGCCCAGTGAAGGAGGAGATCGGTCAGCTTGCCGATCAGTGCCAGGCTGATGATGCTGAGCAGGATGATATCGGCTCGGCCAGCGTTCTGCCCATCCGTGAGCAGGAAGCCGAGTCCGGAAAAGGCGCCGATCAACTCGGCCGCGACCAGGAACAGCCATGCCTGGGCAAGCCCGATCCGGAGCCCGGTCAGCAGCGAGGGCAGGGCGGCGGGAAGGAGAATCGAGCGGGCCAGCGCCAGCCGCCTCAGGCCGTAGGCGTAGCCGACCTCGATCAGCTTGCGGTCGATCTGGCGAATGCCGCCAACGAGCGAGGTAAAGACCGGGAAGAACGCGCCGATTGCGATCAGGGTCAGCTTTGGCTGCTCGCCGATCCCCATCCAAAGGATCAGCAGCGGAACCCAGGCAAGCGACGGGATGGCCCGGATCGCACCGATCGTCGGCGAGAGCAAGGCATCGGCGAGCGACGAGAGCCCGATGAGCAGC
The DNA here is from genome assembly GCA_035936535.1 of Thermomicrobiales bacterium. Lineage (GTDB taxonomy): Bacteria > Chloroflexota > Chloroflexia > Thermomicrobiales > UBA6265 > CADCWJ01. The sequence continues at coordinate 1,656 of DASYVY010000284.1, forward strand.
CCAAGCACAACCGCGATCAGCGATCCGATCCCGAAGCCCCAGCCGACCCGGACAAGACTGATCCGGATGTTCTCCCACAACCGCCCGGACTCGTTGAGCTGCTCGGCCGCACGCCAGACATCCAGTGGGGCCGGGAGCTGACCTCGGGTGTAGACCCCACGATCGACCAGCCACTGCCAGAACAGCAGCAACAGCACCGGCACGATCAACCCGATCACACCGCGCGGGATGGAGACCTGGCGCCCCGTGGTTGAAGTCACGTCTCCGGGAATCGCGGCGCGAACGGCACCGGCACCTGCCTCGTTCATATGCGTTCTCCTCGTGCGCTGTACACCATCGCGTGCCCCGCGCGTTCCACCACAGGACCGTCATTCAGAGCGAAGCGATGGGCCGGGGATTCCCACGCGCCATAGATGATGGCAAAGCCATCAAGCGGCCACGGTGCGATGCGGTCCATCTCTCCAGTGCAGCTGCCCGGTGCAGCTGCCCGGCGCAGCTGCTTGGACAGCCTCGTCGGTCGCCTCATAGGCCATCCCGAAGGGATGAATGGGTCGCTCACGCTCAATCGCTCCGCGATTGCCCATACGCGGATGCGGCCCTTCGCTCCCTCTGGATGACGGAGGGGAAGGATGACAGAAGCCTTGGACACAGCGCTCAGCATGACGGTAATGGGGCTCCGAACTTGACATCCAACGATGGAGACAGACTCCTCAGGCGGGCGGAAACCACCCTATCGCTCGGTAACGGCCGTGGCGAACTGCGGCGCGAACAAACTGTCCAGTGCGGCGTTGACATCGGAGCCTGGCTGGAGCTGGTTCTCGCTCTCCAGAATCGGAATCACCGGTTCCAGGGCCGCCCGCTGCGCCTCGCCCGGGACGACATCGATGTCGAGGTTGGTCCGCTCGTCCAGCTCCTTGTTGGCGACCTCGATCGAGAGGCTGGCTTCCTCGCTCAGGATCTTTGCGGCCTCGTCCGGGTTCTCCAGGATCCAGGCGCGGGCACGCTCGTACTGGGCCAGGACCCGCTCGACGTAGGCGGGGTACTGCTCGATGAACTCGATCCGGGCGTTGAGAAACCCGTAGGTGTTGAAGTCGATGTTGCGATAGATCAGCTTCGAGCCGGATTCCAGCTCGGTCTGCGCCATGAAGGGGTCGAGCCCGGCCCAGGCATCGACATCGCCGCGCTCCAGTGCCGTCTTGCCATCGGCGTGCTGGACATTGACGATCGAGACATCCGACTGCCTGAGGCCAACCGTGTTGAGGGCCTGGAGCAGGAAGAAAAAGGGATCGGTCCCGCTGGTTGCCGCGATCTTCTTGCCCCTGAGCTGCTCGACCGAGGTGATGTCGGAGTCGGCCGTAACGACAAGGGCGGTCCACTCCGGTTGGGAATAGATGTAGACGGTCTGGATCTCCGACCCATTGGCCTTTGCGAGCAGGGCGGCGGATCCCGCGGTAGAGCCGAAATCGACGGCATCGGAGCGCAGGAACTCGTTGGCCTTGTTGGAGCCCGCGCTCAGCGTCCACTCGACGCCGATCCCCTCGGCGGAGAGATCCTGCTCCAGCCACCCCTGGCGACGAAGGACGAGACTGCTCGGGTTGTAGTAGGCGTAATCGAGGCGGATCGTCTCGGGCGCCGCATCCTGCGCCGAAGCGTTGCGGATCGTGACTGCCGGA
>DASYVY010000285.1:0-3021 GCA_035936535.1 Thermomicrobiales bacterium
TCGTCCACGGTGTATGCGGATGATCACGAACGGCATTGTGGTAATCGGCGAGGCCGCCATAATCCGGGAACCCACCAGTGTGGTTGAGCGCTTGGCGGACCGATACCGGTGTCTCGAATGGGATCCCCGACACATGGGCGCCGATCGGGTCATCAAGTGACAGCGCCCCGGATTCCACCAGCTTCATCACAATGGTGGCGATCACCGTCTTGGTGAGGCTGTAGAGGCTGAACCGCGCCAACGGGTCCAGCCGGTCCTCACCCTCATGCGTCGCGTGCCCGACCCCGGCCGACCATGGCTGCCCGTCGAAAATCAGGGCAATCGACGCGCCGGGCGCACCAGCGGCTTCGAGCAGTCGCTGGACTTGCAGCTCGACACCCGCTGTGGCGATCAGATCATCCAGGTTCATCGAGATCACCGACGCGTGAGGACCTGCCCCTGCGCGGCGAGCCTTCGCTGCAACTCGGGGACAGGCACCTGCTGCACGGCGACACCATCACGCAGCGCCAGCGCCGCCGCCACCCCTGCGGCATGCCCGAGCATCATGTACTGTGGCTCCATCCGGACCGAGGCGAAGGCAACGTGTGAGGCAGAGACACAGACGGGAACGAGAAGGTTGTCACACTCATCGAATCGGGGCAGGAGCGACCGGTACGGGACTTGGTACGGCGTGACGGGTATGGAGAGATACCCCTCGTTGAAGGTCTCCGGGCTCATGCGGGGATAGCGCGGCACGCGCATCCACACCCGCTGCACCTCGCGAATATCGATGTTGTACGAGCCCATCGCGACCGCATCGTACTGTGCGCGTCCCTCCTCGAGGTCGTGCTGCGTCAGGATGTACTCTCCGTGCATCCGGCGCGCGTCCCGCACGTAGAGTTGGTGTGGCCAGTGACCGGTATCCGCGAACTCGTCGGCGCAAAGCCCCCATTGGCTCATCTCCTCCCGAACGGGCGCCGGTACACCCGGATCAGCTGCCAGAAAATACATGAGCCCCTGTGTGTAGCGCAGGTGATGGTTGCGGATCTCCTCGCGGCGGCGGTCGTCCGCGTCGGGGTAGTTCCAGCTACTGCCGTCGGGGAGATTGGCCGAGATCGGCCCGATGGAGTTAGCATCGGCCTTGTCGTTGGGGAGCCGGCCACGCAGGCTGAACATCCGGTCCACATGGAGCCCCGGTGCAGTGGCGACCAGAAAGCGCCGGAGCAGCTCATAGCGACCGGGGTCGTAGTCATCCGGCCGAGGAAAGGGAACGCGATTGTCAGGGCGGTTCGTCAGGCAGAGCCGAAAACAGTAGGACTGGACGCCACCATCTCCCACGCCCTCGGGGACCATTGGTCGGTCATGGACGAGCGGCAGCACCTCGTCCTCCCGCCCCTCCAAGAAGGGCGACACGGGAACGAAAAACTGGTGCTGGTCCGGCCGAATCGGCTGGCGTCCAGCCCATGTCTCTCCGTAGAGACTGACCGACTCGCGCCCAACTGCGTAGGAGACACCGGCACGGGCCAGCAGATCGCCTTCATAACTGGCGTCGATAAATACCTTCGCCCCGAAGATCTGCCCGTCCCCGGTGACGATGCACGCTATGGATTGTCCCTGCCGCTTGACATCGACAATTCGAGTCCCGAAGACGACCTCGACGCCGGCCCCGCGCAGCCAGTCCCGGAAGATCCGCTCCGCCACCTTCGGCTCCGGACCGAGGATATCCCGGGGGCCGACATCATAGTGCGCGCCGACCCGCTCGTAGAAAGCACCGGCGAGCCCCCCGATAACGTCTTCTTCACCACGGTCGGTCCAGCCCAGGCCGCCCGAGACCATGCCGCCAACATGGTGGCCTGGTTCGAGGAGGGCAACGCGCAGCCCTTCGCCAGCGGCCGTAATCGCCGCCGTCACACCACCGGCCGTCGCCCCGTAAACCACAACATCGAAGACCTCGTTCGTCACGGGATGGTCACCATCTCCATGGCTCACGCTGGAGCGTAGGTCAGCACGACGATTCCCTTGTCGTAGCTCGTCACATCCGCCAGCCTGAGCGTCGTGGAGCCGAGCCCCTCCGGGAAGAGCCGCTGCCCCTTGCCAACCACGATCGGGTGCACCATCAGCCGGTACTCGTCGATAACCCCTTCGGGCATCAGCGAATTGACCAGTTGACCGCTGCCATGGATGACGATGTCCTTGCCCTCTTCTTGCTTAAGCCCATTAAGTACCTGCATCAGGTTCTCCCCGCGCAGGACATGACTGTTGTTCCACGACGGGTCGGTCAACGAATCGGATACCACGTACTTGGGTAACCAGTTGAACCGGTCCTGGAACACCGTTTCGCTCTCCGGGTTCAGCGGTTCTGGCTTCCCCGCCATCGCTTCGCCGCGGTCTGGCCAGGCAGCGGCGAAACCGTCGTATGTGACACGCCCCAGCAGGAGGGCGCCGGTGTTCATCACCTCATTGAGCTTGTACTTCTGCGCTCCCTCATCAAAGAAGGGAAAGTGCCACTCGTGAGGCGATTCCTTCACGCCGTCGAGCGAGAGGAATTCAGTGACCACGATCTTTCGCATCTTCATGCTCCCGTTCATTAGGTCGTGGGGAGGCCCACCGAATCGTCCGCGGCCGAACCGCTGCACCCATCGCTCCCGAGCCTTTGCCGCCTCAATCTCCCGATCCTTTGGCGCGGCGTTCGTCTCCAGCTCGGACAGCAGACGTGCGGAGATCCTGGCGATGTCATCCACCGCAGCCTGGAACGCGGCATCATTCGCCATGGGTGGCTTCGTGAATCCGCTGATCTTCCGCACGTACTGCAGCGCCGCGGCCCGAACCTCCTCCTCCGGCGCCGGTGGCTCGAAGTTATAGAGCGGTCTGATGTTCCTGCACATTTCGCAATCTCTCCAGGCGCACATTACCCACATCTATCCTGCACGGTACACGATCTGCTGGCTTCTTACATCTTGCGCCGCGCCCGGATGACAGATGCTTCGAGTGCGTCACAATACCAGGCGCCTCGCACCGTTGAACGCAGCCAGATCGCACGGA
>DASYVY010000286.1:0-2419 GCA_035936535.1 Thermomicrobiales bacterium
GGTCCTGACCAACCGTTCCACGTATCCGATCCAGTATCAAGCCGTGGTGCTGGATGGTGTGACGGAGCCGCCGGAGGACATCGAGCGCGCCGTCCGTGATGCTCTCGCTCCGCTCTCCGAGCTGGATGAGAAGCAGCCCAAAATCAGCTGGCAATCACTAGGCGAAACGGGCGCAACCGTTGTCGTTGAGTTTTGGCAGCCGGTGGGGTCCGCGGTCACGCCACGTGTCCTCACCAAGCTGAAAGAGCGTTTCCCCCAGGCGACGACCAGCGTGCGAAAGGACTAGCCCGTGGGCGAACGCATCGGCGTCTTCGGCGGAACATTCGATCCGATACATCATGGCCATCTGATCGCCGCGGCGGAGCTCCGGCATGCGCTCCGTGTCGATCGGGTCCTCTTCGTCCCGGCGTCGCGTCCGCCGCACAAGCAGAGCGCCGTACAGGCATCGGATCAAGACCGGTTGGCGATGCTCCGGCTGGCAATTGCTCGGGACGAAGGCTTCCAAATGAGCATGATCGAATATGAACGGGCGGGACTATCCTACACAGTGGATACGCTCGCCGCACTGCGCGATGAGTATCCAGGGGCGCTCCTGTTCCTCTTTCTTGGCGAGGATGCGCTGCGCGACCTCCCGACCTGGCATCGCCCGGAAGGCATCCTCAGCCTCGCCCGCCTCGGCATCGCGACGAGGCCGCGATCACATCTCGATCTCGACGTGCTCTACCGGGCGCTACCCGGCACGCGTGGCCGGATAGAGCTTGTTCCGACACCGTCGATCGGGATTTCCGCGACCGACCTTCGGGCGCGTGTCGCCGACGGCCGGCCAATTCGGTATCAAACTCCCGATGCGGTCATTGATTACATCCGGCAGCATGGGATTTACCGAAGATGAGATCCAGCTCATTCACCGTTCCGACCCGGACAAGAGGAAGTTGGAACCGACCCATCAGCACCGTCGCGAGATCCAGCCATTCGCTGCCTCGCTCGCGTACGACCGGACCTTCGACGCGTTTGGCACGTGAAGTGCAAGTGCAGACCACTTCAATCCCGATCCGGGACGGAGGCGAACCGCGGAGGCACGCCCGGGGCCCGGTCTCTCGGAACTGGTGACCAATGACGACCTGAGCCGGGAGCGGGTGCGATGTCCTACAAGGCTCGGAGCGCGGCGCTCTTTGTCGCAATCCTCCTCGCGATCTGGCTGCCACGGGCGGTGGCGCTCGACCGCGTCGTGACCCCTGACGAACATATCTGGCTCGCGCGATCCGCGAACTTCTACTATGCCCTCGCCCATGCGGAGCCGGGCGGCACCCTTCAATTCGTCCACCCCGGCGTATCGGTCATGTGGGTGGGAGCGGCGGCATTTCTCCTCGACTATCCCGGTTACTTTCGGGATGCGCCGGGATACGTTCCGCAGTGGTCCGATAGTGTGCTGAGCGACTTCCTGATCGAGCATGACCGCACGCCACTTGAGGTGCTGATCGCGAGTCGACATGCCCTGGTCATCGCCCACACCGCCATTCTGGCCCTAGCTTTCCTGCAGGCGATCAAGCTCCTCGGCCGCGGTCCCGCGACGCTCGGCATGCTTCTCATCGCCTTCAATCCCTTCCACATCGGGCTCTCCCAGATTCTCCATGTCGATGCGATGACCGCCAATGTCATGCTCCTCTCATTGCTGGCGTTGCTGAACTACCGGTTCCGTGGCCAACGACGCAGGGACCTCCTGATCTCCGGCGTGGCAGCCGGGCTCGCCTGGCTCACTCGTTCTCCGGCACTGTTCCTGCTGCCCTACGCCGGACTGGTGATGGTGACCGGGATCGCCACCCAATGGAACAGACTCCGGCACGTCAATCTCAAAGCATGGTGGAGGCTCGGCCGTCCGTATCTGGCCTGGGCTGGTCTGGGCGTGGCCACCTTTATCCTGTTCTGGCCGGCGATGTGGGTACGGCCCGTCGAGATCCTGACCAAAATGTATCTGGTCACCTTCCGCATGGCTTCCGAGGGCCATGAGCTCCCCCTCTTCTATGCGGGCGACATCGTGACGGGGGACCCGGGCGCGTTTTTCTACCCCGCGACGTACCTCTGGCGAACCACACCCGTCTCGCTGATCGGCCTCGCCCTGGCCGGGGTGGCCCTCGCTGTGCCGCGGACAAGGCTGCTTCGACCACGCATGCGCGGCCCAATTCTCTTGCTCCTCCTATTCGGCGTTCTCTTCGCCGTCTTGATCGGATTCGGCGCGAAGAAGTTCGACCGCTACCTCCTCCCAGCGTACCCACCACTCGACCTCGTGGCCGGTGCTGGCTGGTTTGCCGCCGCCGACTGGCTCCGACATCAACGCCGGTCAGTGATGAAGTTAGCCGCCCCTGGGCTCATAGCCGTCGCGATCGGCGCCAAAGCGGTCACCACGGGCCTCGCCTATCCC
>DASYVY010000287.1:0-9424 GCA_035936535.1 Thermomicrobiales bacterium
CGGTCGCCGGTAGGCGTTCGAGACGGTCTTCGCCGAAACACCAAGCTCGGCGGCGATCCGGGTGAGGGTAGCCCGCTTGGCCGGCGGTCTCGGCGGTTGTGTTGAACTCATCGCACCATGCTACACTTCGGCTCTACTTCAACGTTGAAGAAACGGGTGAAGTCGAGGTGAAGCGTGGCCCAGTCCAGTCCCGGAAAACAGTCAGGGGAAACGAAGTCCCCGTCAGTTGGGCGACGTGCCTGGGTCATGCTGGCGCTCCTCTGTGCCATCCAATGTGCCGATGTTCTGGGCACCACCATCATGATTGTCGCGCTTCCGTCGATTCAGGTCGATCTCCGCATGTCCGGGGCGGCGCTCGAGCTGGCGGCGGCGATCTATTCCCTCGTGTTCGGTGGCCTGATCGTCACTACCGGGCGGCTTTCCGACATGTACGGCGCCCGGCGGTTGTTCCTGCTCGGGCTTGGCGTGTTCTGCGTTGCCTCCCTGTTGTGCGGATTGTCGGTCTCGCCGGAAATGCTGATCGGGGCACGGGCATTGGAAGGGCTCGGCACCGCCCTCGCGATCCCGGCAGCTTTGACGATGGTGACGGACCTGTTTCACGAGGGACCGCTGAGGCACAGGGCGCTGGGGATTTGGACGGCTTCGGCCGCGGGTGGTGGCGCGCTGGGGTTCACGCTCGGCGGTGTGGTCACCGAGATGGCGGGTTGGCGGTGGATCTTCCTGCTCAACATCCCGATCAGCCTGTTGGCGTTGGTCGTCCTGCCACGCCTGATCGGGAACCGATGGACCGAAGGCAGCACGCGACAAGGGGTCGCTCCCCTCGGTGCCATCCTGCTGACCTCTGGCCTGTTCGCGCTGCTCTATGGCCTCACGCGGAGCAAGGAGGAAGGCATTGCATCGCCCCCGGTGGTGGTCATCCTGGCCGGAGGCTCCGTGCTGTTGGCGGCGTTCGTGGTGACCGAGCGTCGCGCACGCCGTCCGTTGATCGCGCCGGACCTGGTGCGGTGCCGGGCGCTGACCGGATCGGCCCTGGTCGCGTTCGCGCTCACCGCGACGACGAGTTCGGCCGGAGTCCTGATGACCCTGTTCATGCAGGCCGGGCTTGGGCTGTCGCCTTCGGAGGCGGGCGTGATGCTCGCGCCGTCCAGCCTGGCCGTGGTCGCCGGCTCGATGGCCGGTGCCCGCCTCACCGATCAATTCGGATTCCGGGCGGCGATGTCGCTCGGGCTTGCCGGCGTGGCGGCGGGGATGCTGGTCGACGCCAGCGGCGTGGCTATGGAGAGCCTCCCGCTCCTGGTGAGTGGGCTGGTCGTCTCCGGTGCCGCGCTTGGGTGCGCCTCCGTTGCATCGACCGGTGGCGGATTGTCCGCCATCGATGATGCGCGAAAGGGCGTTGCATCCGGCCTGCTCAACTCGACGGCCAAGATCGGCACCGCCTTGGGTATCGCGCTGATTCCCGCCGTTGGGGCCGCCTGGATCGGGGCGGGTTCCCTTGCCGGAGGATCGGCGGCATCGGGGCTCCAGACGGGCTTCCAGGCGGCCTTTGGCTGTGCCGCGATCATCGCGGTTCTCGCGATCCCGGTCGCCTGGTCGAGCTTCGCCGAAGGGAATGCATCGAACTCATCGCGGAATGACCGCGTGTTCGACAGGCCGCCAAAGGCCCGGCCTCCGATGGCGTAGGGAAGCACCGGGTCGGGCGGCGGCACATTTCGGTATTTACCTGGTGCTCCGCGACGATTGCCTGGCCGGGGCCTGCGCCCACCAATCCGACCGGACGGTCAGTGCGGGCTTCCCAGGCTGAGCGCCACGACCCCCGCGATGACCATCACGATCCCGGCGATCTTCATCGGGCTTACCGCTTCGCCAAGGAGCGCGATGCCGATGAGCGCCACGATGGCAGTGCCGAGCCCGGCCCAGATCGCGTAGGCGATTCCCACCTCAATCGTCTTCAGCGCCTGGCCGAGCGTGTAAAAGGCAATGACATAGCCTATGACAACGATGATCGTCGGGCCGGGTTTCGAGAACCCCTGCGAGTATTTCAGGGCGGTCGTGGCGATGATCTCCGCGCCGATCGCGATGCCGAGAAACAACCAGGCCATGGTATCGCTCCGGACAGGGAACCGGGTGCAGCTTCGCCGCACAGGGCCGAAACGAGGTCGGCCCCTACAAGCCCGTGCTGAGCGGCCACCTGAATTGCAAATCGGTGCTGCGTAGGGTTCGACCCCGTGCCGAACCTCTGCGGTGCAGCCGCAGCGGGGAGGACCATGATGGAACCTTGTGGTCCCTCATGGTGGACGAGCCGTGATGCCGGCAGGGATCACGGTGCAACTCCGTTACCCAGGTTCGACACGAGGCCAAACCCTACAAGCCGCGGGGCAAGCGCGCTAGCCCTTGAGGCCGGTGGTGGCGACGCCCTCCATGAAGTAGCGCTGGAACATGAAGAACAGGATGATCATCGGCACCGTGAAGATCACCGACGCCGCCATCAGCAGCGACCACTGCGTTCCGAGCGCCTGGAAATCGTTCTTGAACGTCGCCAGGCCAAGCGCGAGCGTGTACCGGTTCGGATCGTTGAGATAGATCAGCGGCGTCATGAAATCATTCCATTTCGCCTCGAACTCGAAGATGGCGACCGCGACCAGGGCCGGCTTGATCAACGGCAGCATGATGTTCCAGTAGATGCGGAAGAAGCTGGCGCCATCCACGCGGGCGGCATCAACGAGATCCTGCGGGATCGTGAACAGGAACTGGCGCAGCATGAAGATGTAGAAGGCCGAGCCAAACAGATTGCCCGCCCACAGCGGCCAGAGCGTCCCTACTGCGCCGAGCTCGTTCCAGATCAGGAAGGTCGGGATCAGCGTCACCGAGCCGGGGAGCAGGTAGGTCGCCATCACCAGCGCGAACAGTTGCTTCTTGCCGCGAAACCTGATTCTGGCGAACCCATACGCGACGAGCGAGCTGGAGAGCAGCACCGCGACGACGGAAAGAACGCTGACGATCGTCGAGTTGACCATCCACTTGAAGACCGGGGCCTTGTTGAAGACATCCGCATAATTTTCGTACTGAATGCTGCTCGGAATGAAGTTGGGAGCGAAGATCTCGTCCGGCGGCTTGAGGGACGTCATCAGCAACCACGCGAACGGCAGGGTGAACAGTGCCGACAGAATCAGCAACGCGGCATAGAGTGGGATGTTTCCGAGGTTGAAGGACGATTTCCGCGGCTTCGGTGCCCGTCTGGTTGGGAGTACCGCTGGAGCGGAGTTGGTTTGTTCAATCGGGAGCGCCATGAGATTGCCTCACCTGTTGATCGGTCGACCACACGAGAGCCAGGCCAGACTCAGCGGTTGTCCTCGTAATACACCCAGCGCTTGGCCAGCTTGAACTGCAGCACGGTGACCACCAGGATGATCAGGAACAAGATCCAGGCAATGGCGGATGCGTATCCCATCTGGAAATACCCGGAGCCAAACGCCCGTTTGAACAGGTACATCACGATGAAGAGGGCGGAGTTCTCCGGGCCGCCGTCCTTGTCGAACATGACGTAGCCCTGGGTGAAGACATTCAGCGAGCTGATCGTGCTGATCGTCGCCACGAAAAAGGTCACGCCGGAGATCATGGGGAAGGTGACCGCCCGGAAGCGCTGCCACCGACCGGCACCGTCGAGCTCGGCCGCTTCGTAGAGATCCCGTGGCACGCCCTGAAGCGCGGCAAGAAACATGATCATCGCCCCGCCGAGGCCCCACAGCGCGGTCAGCACGATCGTCGGTTTCGTCCAGTTGGGATCGACGGTCCATGCCGGCGCCGGAATGTGCAGGAACTCCAGCGCCCGGTTCAGCAGCCCGTCCTGCGGGTTGAGGATCCAGAGCCAGAGGTAGGCGGTGGCAATGGCGGGGGTGACCGAGGGGAGGTAGAACGCCGTCCGGAAGATTCCCTTGGCCCGGGCCGCCTGGTTGAGCAGCAACGCGACGCCAAGCGCCGTGATGATGTGCAGCGGCACGTACATCAGGGCATAGACGAAGGTATTGCGGAGGGCGAGCGGGAACAGCCGGTCATCGGTTAGCAGCCTGTCGTAATTCTTAAGCCCGACCCATTCCGGCGGACGCAATACGTCGTAGTCGGTGAAGCTGAAATAGAGGGAGGAGAGGAATGGAAAGGCGGTGAAGATCGCGAAGCCGACCAGCCAGGGAAGCACCGTGAGCCATCCCGCTGTCGTCTCTTCCGAGAGGAAGCGCCGCCGCTTCGGAACGGATAACTGAGCGGAATCCAGAGGGATATCAGCCACAATGTGCCCCCTTGGGTGGCCAGCGTGATGGTGCAGGCCGGACATCCATCGTTCGCGATGAATGTCCGGCCAGATTGCGCTCCGTGGTTCAGCGTTTAGAACGAGTCGATGGCGTTCTGGGCGCTCTCGTCGGCGGTCGTGAGCGCTTCCTCGGCCGAGCTCTGACCGCGGAGCGCGGGCTCGACGCCCTCGTTCTGCATGATGTCATCGAGCTGGCCGGCCACCGGCGACTTCGCGATCTCGCGGTTCTCGCTCACTTCCAGCAACTCGGGCAGGAGGGCCACCGCGGCATCGTATGTCTCGCCGAGCGGTTCGTAGATCTCTTCGATCTGGAGCCGGTCGGCGGTCATGCTGCCGGTGAGCGACGGGAAGTACGGCCGGTTTTCGGATTCGCGGGCCGCCTTGACCGCCATCGCGCCGAGCCTCCAGGTCTCATCGGTGTGCAGGAACTTGATGAATTCCCACGCCGCATCCGGGTTCTTCGCGCCAGAGGTGATGTACCAGGCGTTGCCGCCGGTGAAGCTGGTCATCTGCCCCTCCGGCCCCGAACCCCTTTCGCGAACCGGGAAGACCAGGAAGTTCATGTCGGGCGCCACGGTGACAAGCGGTCCCGACATCATCCACTGCTCGTAGATCGTCATCGAGACAAGGCCACGGGGAAATTGCTCATCGCCCTGGAAGGTCGTCGCGAGCGACTCGTATGCCTGGAATCCGCCCTGGGCCTCGTAGCCTTGCACGCCCCACTCGAGCGCCTCGACGACCAGGTCGTCGTTGAACGTCGCTTCGGTGCCGTCCTCGTCGATGAATGAGCCGCCGTTGGCACGTCCCCAGAGCCAGATGCCGCCCGCCTGGATCTTGTTGTCGAAGCCCCAGCGAGTGACGTTGCCGCCCTCGCTCTGGACGAGCTGGGCGCCCATCTCGTTGAGCTGCTCCCAGTTCGACGTGTCGATCGTCGCTGGGTCGATGCCCGCTTCGGTGAGATGATCGACGTTCACGAACAGCATCCGGACGTCCATGCCGCCCGGGATGCCGTAAAGCTCGTCCTCGAACGTTGCCTCCCTCAGGGCCGCCTCATAGAAGTTCGAGGTGTCATAGTTGTCACGCTCGATGAATTCGGTGAGCGGCTGGAGTACGCCGCGGGCCGCCCAGGTGGCGGTCTCGAACCGGCTGAGCCAGATCACATCTGGCAGCTGCTCGGCGGCAGCGGCGGTCAACAACTTCTGTTCGTCAAAGGATTCGACGATCTGCAGGTTGACGTTGGGATAGGCTTCCTGGAATGCCTCGACCCGGCTCCGCGCGAGGGGATTGGTCTCCGCGACACCGAAACCCCATTCGACGAGATCACCAGAGACGTCGGTGTTCAAAACGGGTGGCGTGCTGGCCTGGCGAAGCGCAACGGCAGGAATCCCGCCCATCCCAGCAGTTGCACCGGCGATTGCCGCCGCACCTGCAGACTGCTTGAGCATGTCCCGGCGGGACGCGCGTCGATTCATCAGGTCTGTCCTACGCATGATCTTCTTCCTTCCCCGGGGCGCCGACCGACGCCTCCGGTTGTGATGGGCGGAGACGCGGCGTTCCGCCCGTGCATCGGGTAAGATCGGGTTTTCCGGACATCAGACTGTAGCGGCAGTATAGCTGACTCGGTGCCGCGCTGGGACTGCTCCGTATTTGCGGACACGAACAGCTATAGCGCACGAGTTGTGCCAACCGAACGCACGCTTGAGAAACGATCAGGGGGCTTGGGGAAGGGTGAACCGGAACGTCGTGCCCTGCCCCAACTCGCTCTCGACCGAGATCGTGCCCCCGTGCGTCTCGACCAGTTGCTTGACGATCGCCAGGCCAAGCCCGGTGCCCTCGACGTGGCGCTCGCCACGCTCCGCCTGGAAATAGCGGTCGAAGACATGCGGCAGCACATCCGGCGGGATCCCCTGCCCCGTATCGCTCGTCGAGACCTGAACCATCCTGTCGAGAGGCCGCGCCTGCAGCACGACCAGCCCGCCCTCCGGGGTGTGGCGCAGCGCGTTGTAGAGCAGGTTGTTGATAACCTGCTTGATCCGGGTTTCGTCGGCGGACACCAGCGGGATATCCGGCGGAACCAGCGATTCAATGCTGACCCGGGATTCGTTCCAGGCCAAGCCCCTGATTCCTTCGACACATTCTTCGGCGATCCGGGCAATATCGAGCGCCCGGCGTTCAAGCCGGAGACTGGCCTCATCGATCCTGGTCATCGTGAAGAGATCGTTGATCAGCCGCTCGAGCATCAGCGATTCCTTCTGGATCACCCTGAGCACGGCCACTCCCTTGGGACCAACTTCCTCCGGGTGCTGCAGTTGATGTTCGACAGAACCGCTGATGATCGCCACCGGTGTCCGGAGCTCGTGAGACACGTTGGAGATAAAGGCTCGCCGGATGCGGTCATTGGTCTCGATTTGGGCAGCCATCTCGTTGAAGCGCTCGGCAAGCCGGCCAATCTCGTCCCGGCGCGACACCCTGATCCGGGCCTCGAGATGGCCCTCCGCCATGGCGTCGGCGGCATTCGCCATCCGCGCCAGCCGCCGCGAGATCGACCGGGCACGCCAGATACCGACCGGAATCGAAACGATGAGCGCCGGGATGGCGAAAATCCAGACGATGCCCAGGAACTCGCGGGCCACGGTCCGGACGAAGTCGCGCTCGGTCGCTCCGCCGATGACGGACGTGACCGGATTGCCTTCAAGAACGATCCAGCCGGCAACATTGCCATCGCTCATGAACAGGGGATAGGCGGCGGCGCTGCGGTCGCCCGACACGGATAAGGAATAGTAGGCATTCCACGTCGGATCGAGAGTGCCGTCCAGTTCGAGCGAGCGGGAAGCCACCTGCCGGGCGGCTGGTAATGAGAAGTCATCGATCGTCGCTCCCGGGCGCAGCCACTCCGGATTCGACGTGGCGGCGATCGTGCCGTCCCGGGCGACGATCGCGACCTGGGCGACCCGAAACGCGTGCGCCTCGGAGAGCGCGGGATCGAAGCCGGGGACCTCGTCGCGAGCGATCCGTTCGAGATTGGCGGTGAGCTCCGCCCGCTCGGCGGGCGTCAGCCCCTCCATCAACCGGGGTCCAAGCTCATCCGGGTCCAGCCACAGGGCATACGATCGCGCTTGCTCACCAAGGAATACATCGAGCGTCACCTCCTGGAGGTTGAAGAGCTGGCCAACCGGTGCCCAGAAGAACGTCAGGATGATCGTCGCGAAGAACAGCACCAGCGTGAGCAGGGCGACCGCAACATAGCTCGCGATGAGCTGCACGCTCGTCCGCTGCCGGAACAACCGGACCGGGGTCATGATCCAGTAGGCAATCTGCGTCGGCACCGATGCATCGGCCGGGAGCCGGTTTCCCGTCAGGACGGCCTTCATCGCATCATCGTGGAATCGTCATCGTCAACGGAGATGGTGCTGCCCGTGCGGTCGCTCCGATCGCTCCGGTCGTACTTGTAGCCGACGCCCCAGAGAGTCACGATGTGATCGGCCATCGATCCTGAGCCGCCCAGCTTGCGCCGCAAGCGCTGGATGTGGGTGTCGACGGTGCGCTCGAACCCGGAGTAGGTATCGCCCCAGAGCCGGTCGAGAAGGTAGTTGCGGGAGAAGACCCGTCCCGGGTGCGACGCCAGGAGGTAGAGCAGGTCGAACTCCTTGGCGGTGAGGTTGACTTCCTCGCCGTTGACGATCACCTCCCGCCCGGCGGGATCGACCAGGAGACCGTCGTACCGGATCGGTTCGCTACTCCCTTCCTGCGTGCGCGATTCGTCTCGCATCATCTCCACCCGCCGCAGGATCGCCGAGACGCGAGCCTGAAGCTCGCGGAGCGAGACCGGTTTGGTGAGGTAGTCGTCGGCGCCGAGCTCGAGCCCGAGGACCTTGTCCAGCTCGGTGGACTTGGCGGTCAGCATCACGATCGGGACGATCCGCTCCTGGCGGACGCGGCGGCAGATCGTCAGCCCGTCGACACGGGGCAGCATCAGGTCGAGGATGATGAGGTCGGGGGTGGCATGGCGTGGCGAGGTGAGGCGATCCAGCGCGATCTGTCCGTCGCGATAGATCTCGGTGGTATGGCCATCGTCCCGCAGGGTTTGGCCGATCAGGTGCGCGAGTTCGTGCTCGTCCTCGACCACGACGATATGGGCCATGGGCATCCCTCCACGTGGCAGGCTGGGCCAGCAGGTGGACCCGGTCCCGTGAATGCAAGCATACCGCCGGAATGAAGGCGGCTTGGGCGTTGTCGGGGCTTCGTTGCAGGCCCAACGATACCCATTCGACCATGCACTCTACAGTGATACGTCGAAATCCCGAGGGTTCGCGGAAGCCGCGCAGGGGCTGGGAGTCCGCCTGTTCCAGCCCAGTCTCGCGGTGACCTTCGCCAACGACGGAGAACCAACGGTTCCTCGGGGAGCCGATTTATGAGGAGCAACCCGATCTCCACGGCCGGATGTGGTTGAGACGCCGCCTGTGTGGCGAGTGTGAATTCGGTTGGAACTCCGGCAGCAATGACGCGCTCGACTTCAATGATCTATCGGTCGACCGCCCGGCATTACGGGGCGGATCTCCGGACCGCCTGCGAGGGCAATGCATTTGAGTCATGCCAGAAGCAAGGGTATGCGGTGCGCTACGGGAGGACCTTGTCGCCAATGGTGAGAAGGGGCGGGAGCCCTCAGTGCGCCTCGTCACCGCCGTCCGGCTGATCCTTGCCGCCAGGACGATCGGCTCGACGAGCCGGCTGCTCAGAAATCGGATCGCCTTTCCGTGCATCAGTCCCATGCTGGGCACCCGGTTCAGTGGCAACGCGCCTGCTGTTGCCGCTGCTGGTCGGGTACACCGCCTACCGGTCCGTTGCCTACCTGCTGGCGATGAACAGTGACGACACCCGACGGTTCTCCTTCTGGGACAGCTACCGCACCCTGCCCGGGGTGCAGACCCTCTTCGCGGAGATCGCGTGGGACACCCTGTTGTTGGTTACCGTGTTCCTCCTCTTCTTTTTCGCGATGCGGCGGGCGGTCGTGCAGACGGTATCGACCCTGACCTCCCGGATTCCCGGCGAGCCCGCCGATCTGTTCGGCCTTGGCTCCCCGGTCGAGGGCATCACCCGCTTTCTCGCCTCCGACGCGCACCC
>DASYVY010000288.1:0-4682 GCA_035936535.1 Thermomicrobiales bacterium
CCGGGCGACGAGGACATTGCGGAACCACTTCTTGTTCGCAGGGATCACGTACCACGGCGCGTGGTCGGTCGAGCACCTGGCGATGGCATCATGGAAGGCCTCCTGATAGGCATCCCACCGCGCCCGTTCGGCCAGGTCACCGGTGGAGAACTTCCAGTGCTTCTCCGGATCGTCCAGCCTAGCCTGGAGCCGCTCCTTTTGCTCATCCCTGGAGATGTGCAAGTAGAACTTGAGGATGCGGGTTCCATGGGCGGCGAGCATCTGCTCGAAGTCGTTGATGTGCTCGTAGCGCGCAGACCAGACGCTGTCGTCGACGAGGTTCTTCACCCGAACCGCAAGGACATCCTCGTAATGGGACCGGTTGAAGATGACGATGAACCCGTTGCGGGGCGTGTGCTGATGGTACCGCCACAGGAAATCATGGCCTCGCTCGATGTCGTTCGGCACCCTGAAGTTACGGACGCGACAGCCCTGGAGATTGACGTTCCGGAACACATGCTTGATCGTTCCATCCTTGCCGCCCGTATCGGTCGCCTGAAGGATGATCAGCAGGCTCTGACCGGCTTCCGCAAAGAGGCGCTCCTGGAACGCCGCGATCCGTTTGCGGTCCTCCTTAAGCAGGTCTTTCCCCTCCTTCTTCGATGCGATATCCCCCGTATCTTCCGGATTCCAGTCATCCAGCCGAAATTCCTGGCCGGGCCGCACACGATAGCTTTCCACCGAGACCATGATGCATCCTCCATTGGGGACGGACTCTTCGGCGTGTCCCCTCGTCGTGATGCCCGGCACATTGCGTGGACCATGCCACCACAGGGGATCAGGTGACCTGCCCGATCACGATGCCGAAGTCTTCAGCGCTGCCGATCTGAATCTTGATCTGGAACCAGCTCCAACGTCAGACCCGGCGGGGATCGCAAACGCAGGGAGCGCAGAGCCAACACGGCGAGCGAACGCTCGTGCCCGAAGCTGGACATGAAGAGACGACGTCCGTGGACGTCGTCTCTTCATGATGCCTGGTGTGTGACGTTTCCCACATCACCTGGCGCAATTCCGGGTGTTGCTCGATCTATGGATTTAGAGCAAGCAGAATAAGCAGAAACATGGCTATCAGGCCAACGGCGGATACGCCCCGAACCAGGACATCCTCCCGCGTCAAAATGTCCCGCGCACGCTGTTCATTCTCGGTCACGGTGAAATGGTCCCCCCAGTGTCACCCACGCTCCCCAGAGCATGGCATGCTGCTCGATAGCCGCTGTGAATGCGACAACTCATCGTCTTGAACGTCGGGATACCCACGAGCCGAAGCTCCTTGCACAACCCACACGGGGTGTACGTACGCATAGACACACCGACGTCTACGAGCATAGATCGCCCGTCTCCCCATGTCAATGAAACGCATCGGGCATGCCATCGGTTTCTTAAGATCGTGCCGCATCCCGGGCGCTGGCGAACATGCATACGTACGGGTGACCTGTTCTCTGGGTCTGGTTACGTCGGCCGTATGGTGCTGGCGGGCGCCCGACGACGTACCGGTGACCCTAACCAAACGGCGAAACGCCCCACGCCAATGCCGCACCCTTGGCGGCCTCTTGCCCGCACGGCCGGAGCCCTTCGGATAGGGTTCAATCACCTGAAGTCGAACACCGCCGATCGTCTTTCCTGCAGCTGCCGCTGACCGGATACTGGCATGGTCCGCTGCGCTGGCGGACCATCCGTTCCCTGCTCGGGTGACGCCCGCTGAGTATTGGCGTGTCTTTGGATACGTGTCAGTGACAGGTTCAGGAAGGAAACAGCACACCATGCCACCCTATGACGGATTGGGCGTCCATCTCGGCACGCTCAGTCGCCTTTCGGATGCCGAGACCCGCTCGATCAGTCCCGAAAACTTCACCGGCGCGAAGGGCGAAGGCGGCAAGGCCACCGAGGGAACCGGCGCGGTCCCCGCCCGGGAGCTGGGGCAGGGATGGAAAGTCTCGCCCAGCATCGACATCGCCGGCAACGCGACGGTCACGCTGGCCGATATCACCGGACCCGGGGCGATCCAGCACATCTGGCTCACGATACACCCCAGCCACTGGCGACGGCTGGTGCTGCGGATGTATTGGGACGACGAAGCATCCCCCTCCGTCGAGACGCCGCTGGGGGATTTCTTCGCCAACGGCTGGGGCGAGCGATGCAACATCGCCTCGATCCCGGTCGCCGTCAACCCGGCCGGGGGCTTCAACAGCTATTGGGAGCTGCCGTTTCGTTCACGAGCCCGGATCACGGTCGAGAACCTCACCCCGGACCCGGTCGCCGGGTTCTACTACCAGATCACCTATGCGCTGACCGCGATCCCGGACGACTGCGCGTACTTCCACGCCCAGTGGCGGCGCTCCGATCCATTGGCCTACATGGATGTCCACACCTTGCTCGATGGCGTCACCGGACAGGGCCAGTATGTCGGCACGTATCTGGCGTGGGGCGTCAACGCCACCGGGTGGTGGGGCGAGGGGGAGATCAAGTTCTACCTCGATGGTGACCAGGACTGGCCGACGATTTGCGGGACGGGGACGGAGGACTATTTCGGCGGTGCCTGGAACTTCGAGCATCCGAAGGGGCAGTATGGGGTCTTCTCCACCCCATTTCTTGGGTTGCCACAGGTGATCATCCCGGACGGCCTGTATCGGAGCCAGCAGCGCTTTGGCATGTACCGCTGGCACGTTCCCGATCCGATCCGCTTCCGAGAGGATCTCCGCGTGACAATCCAGGCGCTGGGCTGGCGGTCGGCCCTGGAAGGGCAACGCCGCTACCTGCCACTCAAGGACGATATCGCCTCGACCGCGTTCTGGTACCAGACCGAGCCCCACGGACCTTTCCCGGCTCTCGGCGACGCCAACCGGCTCGAGGTGACCTGACAACCTTCCGAACGAATGCCCACGTACACGAGATCAGGAGAGATGATGGCATCTTCAGACCGTCGCAAGCTGCTCATAACCGGGGCCGGGGGATCAATCGGCAGAACGCTGGCGGAAGGTCTCCGGGCCAACTACGACCTCCGGCTCCATTACCGGACCCCGCCTTCAGATCCTCGTGATGCGGAGACCGTTGCCGCCGATATCAGCTCGCTCGAAGAGACATTGCCGATCGCGGAGGGAGTGGACACGATCGTCCATCTCGCCGGAAATCCCAGCGTCTCCGCGTCGTGGGACAGCGTGTTCACGAACAATATCGGCGGAACCTACAACGTTCTTGAAGCGGCGCGGCTCGCCGGAGTCCGGCGCGTGATCTTCGCGTCCACCAATCACGTCATGGGCATGTATGACCGGAACGGGGACTGGCCCGTCTACAACGACATGCCGGTCCGCCCCGATTCGCTTTATGGGGTGTCAAAGGCCAGTG
Source organism: Thermomicrobiales bacterium (assembly GCA_035936535.1). Classification (GTDB taxonomy): domain Bacteria; phylum Chloroflexota; class Chloroflexia; order Thermomicrobiales; family UBA6265; genus CADCWJ01. The sequence goes on from DASYVY010000288.1 coordinate 3,382, forward strand.
GAGAAGCGCTCGGCCGGCATTTTCACGACGCCTTTGGCCTGAGCTTCATCGCCCTCCGGATCGGCTGGTTCATGGAAACACCGAAGATGGACAGCGACATCGGACGGGCAATGTGGCTGAGCCCCGGCGACTGCGTCCAGGTCGTTCGGTGTGCGGTCGAAACCCCGGAAGCGTTCGGGGTGTTCTATGCCATCTCGGACAACCCGAACCGCCGTTGGGACCTCACGGACACCATGCTCAAACTCGGCTATCGCCCGCGCGATCGCTGGGACCGCCAACCCGGCCTTGAGGAACACGTCGAACCCGGCGAGGCGCCTCAGGCCGAACCTTGGCCGGGCGGCTAGAGCGCCCCCGCCCGCTACGGTCGGGAGAATGCCCTGATGACGAAACCAGCGTTGGTGATCCGCGCCGCTTGGGGAGACGGCTTCTACTGCCCGGGCGCTGGCCGTGAGAGAGCTGCCCGGTCGCCCGGCACACTAACCGATCCGACATGGGGGCGGATCCCGCTGAAACGCCGGATACGGTAAAGCCTTGCGTGCTTCCCCACACTGAAATCCGGTCCCCGCGGAACGGCGTTGACGAGATGGCAAGGCGTGTATGGTGCATGACACCGCGTCTAATGAAACGCGCGGCCCAATACCTGCATAGTGGAACGTCTGTGCGGGCGGCGTTGCCAAGTTGCACTACAACGCGGACAGGCCGACGCCGTGTGTTTCGCATCGCAATCGTTTTTTTCAGTCACCGGGGGAGAGGCATCATGACATCACCAATGGATAGACGGACGTTCCTTAAGGTCGCCACTGCGAGCGGCGCGGGCGCAACCATTCTGGCGGCAGGCGGGCTTGCGATGCGGGGATCGGCATCCAGCTTGCTCGGCAGCCAGACGACCACCGGCACACCGGGTGCGGCGACGCCGGGCGCATCTCCGGTCGCTTCACCGGCTGCATCGCCTGCCGCTTCCCCAGCCGCTTCTGGTGGGACCGAAATTGGCATGGTTGATATCGCCTTTGAAGTCACCGAGTTCGAGATTGCCGCCAACACCGACGCGATCGTGACGCTCGTCAACGAAGGGGTTCTCCAGCACAACTTCGTGATCGATGAGCTGGGTATCGCAACTCCGCTTTTCAATAGTGGAGAGTCAGGCTCTGTGACGATCAACGCGCCGGCCGGCACATACCAGTATTACTGTTCCGTTCCGGGACATGCGGAGGCAGGTATGGTCGGCACCCTGCGAGTGGTCTAACCACCCTGACACCCCGGTCGTTGCGCAGGCGACGACCAACCATCGCATCGCCGAAACG
>DASYVY010000289.1:0-1613 GCA_035936535.1 Thermomicrobiales bacterium
GACGAGGAGGACCTCAAGGTCCTTCGCGGTCACATCGCTGTCGGCCACACGCGCTACTCGACGTCCGGGTCCAACAACGAGTGCAACGCCGGTCCAATGCTCGTCGATAGCCCGCTGGGACCGCTGGCAATCGCCCACAACGGCAACCTGACGAATGCCCTGGCGTTGCGGATGGAACTGGAACACGCCGGGGAAACCTTTGAATCGACGACGGACAGCGAGATCCTGGCCCGGATGATCGCGCGTGCCTCCGGAGTGACGATGGAGGAGAAGATCCGCCACGCGATGCCGCGCATGGTGGGAGCGTTCAGCCTGGCGATCATGACGACCGACCGGCTGTACGCCGTCAGGGATCCGTTGGGCGTCCGGCCGCTATGCCTCGGGCGACTCCGCGGTCAACCTGTCATCGCCTCCGAGTCGTGTGCGCTCGCGACCATCGGAGCGGAGTTCGAGCGGGAGGTCGAGCCGGGGGAGATCGTCGAGATCAGCGATGCGGGTGTCGTCAGCCACGGGACCGGGGAGCGAAGCACCCATGCGATGTGCCTGTTCGAGCTGATCTATTTCGCCCGGCCGGACAGCGAGATCATGGGGAGCCGGCTGCACCTGATCCGCCAGCGCATGGGTGCCGAGTTGGCCCAGGAGAGCCCGGTGGAAGCCGATGTCGTGATCGGTCTTCCCGATTCGGCGACACCTGCCGCGATCGGCTACGCTCGCCAGTCGGGTATCCCGTACCAGGAAGCCTTGATCAAGAACCGGTATATCGGCCGGACCTTCATTCAGCCCGACCAGTCCCTCCGGCAAACCGGCGTCTCTCTCAAGTTCAATGTCCTGCCGGAAGTCGTCAAGGGGAAACGGGTGATTCTGGTGGACGACACGATCGTTCGCGGCACCACAAGTCGACCTATCGTCCAGCTTATCCGGTCGGCGGGTGCCCGGGAAGTCCATATGCGGGTGCATGCTCCGCCGATGATGTGGCCCTGCTATCTCGGCGTCGATCTCGCCAAGCGGGATGAGTTGATTGCCGCCCGGATGACGGTTCCCGAGATCGGCGTTCACATCGGAGCGGACAGCATCGGGTATCTTTCCCTTGATGGCCTGTTCGCCGCGATCGGCAAGGGCAAGCAGGGTTTTTGCACCGGCTGCCTGACTGGGAACTATCCGGTTCCCACGTATACGGAAACCAGCAAGCTGGCACTCGAACGGGTTTAGGGGGCGCGTGCACCGCCGGGCACGTCTCCTCTGACGTTTGGTGGCAGTTGACGACCGTCGCGATGCGACAAAGGGGCGGTTGCCCGGGGCGCTTCGGCGGGGCCGTCGCGCGGATGTAGCTGTCTCCTGAAGCGGTCCAGTCTCTCGCCCGGACCCATCGATCGAAGCACCCAGGCGCAGCACACGTTGGAGCAAGGGAGCACCAGGTGACGGATCATCACGGGGAAGTGTTGAAGCGAACCGCGCTCTACGAGCGGCATGTTGCACTCGGGGCGAAGATGGTCCCGTTCGCCGGGTGGGAGATGCCGATCCAGTATGCGGGGATCCTGGCCGAGCATCGGGCGGTTCGGAACGCTGCCGGCCTGTTCGACCTCGGACACATGGGCCAGGTCGACGTGTCGGGC
>DASYVY010000290.1:0-4379 GCA_035936535.1 Thermomicrobiales bacterium
GCGGAGGGCGAGCCGGACCTCCTGTACATCGATCTTCATCTCGTGCATGAGGTGACTTCGCCGCAGGCGTTCGACGGGCTGCGCCTGTCACAGCGCCCGGTTCGCAGGCCGGACCTGACGATCGCCATGGCCGACCACAACGTGCCGACCATCGGCATCGATCGACCGATCGCCGATCCCATCTCGGCCACGCAGGTTCGCAAACTCACCGAGAACTGCCGTGAATTCGGCATTCGCCTCCATCCGATGGGTGACCCTGGGCAGGGCATCGTCCACATCATCGGGCCCGAGATGGGACTGACCCAGCCGGGCATGACGATCGTCTGCGGCGACAGTCATACATCGACGCACGGCGCATTCGGAGCGCTGGCCTTCGGGATCGGGACCAGCGAGGTCGAGCATGTGCTGGCGACGCAAACGCTGCCGCAGGTGCGCCCGCGCACGATGGCGATCACGATCGACGGCGATCTGCCGGGCGGTTCAACGGCCAAGGACGTCATCCTGGCCATCATCGGCAAGATCGGAACCGGTGGAGGGGCTGGCTCGATCGTCGAATACCGCGGTTCGGTGATCCGGAACCTCTCGATGGAGGGGCGGATGACCATCTGCAACATGTCGATCGAGGCCGGGGCCAAGGCCGGGATGATCGCTCCCGATGAGACGACCTTCGCCTATGTGGAGGGGCGCGAGTTCGCCCCGAGGGGGAAGCACTGGGAGGCTGCGCTGGACGCCTGGCGCAACCTGCCGACCGATGACGGCGCCGTCTTCGATCAGGAGATCGTGCTGGACGGACGTACGATCACGCCGCATGTCTCGTGGGGAACGAACCCCGCGCAGGTCGTGTCGATCGATGCCAACGTACCGGATCCGTCCGAGTTCCAGGATGCCAACGAGCGCGAAGCCGCCCAACGGGCCCTGACGTACATGGCGTTGCGTCCGGGAATCCCCATGCGGGAGATACCGGTCGATACGGTGTTCATCGGGTCCTGCACGAACAGCAGGATCGAGGACCTCCGCGTTGCCGCGTCTGTCGTGGATGGCCTCCACATATCGCCCACGGTGCGCGGCATGGTCGTGCCCGGCTCGATGCGGGTCAAGGCGCAGGCCGAGCGGGAGGGACTCGACCGGGTTTTCCAGGCTGCCGGGTTCGAGTGGCGTTCGGCGGGATGCTCGATGTGTCTTGGCATGAACCCCGACCAACTCAAGCCGGGAGAGCGGTGTGCCTCCACAAGCAACCGCAACTTCGAAGGTCGCCAGGGCAGGGGCGGTCGCACCCATCTGGTTTCTCCGGAAGTCGCCGCCGCGACCGCGCTGGCGGGAACGTTCGCCACGCCGACTGATCTTGGCAGGGGGTAGGGAGAACCGATGGAACCGGTACAGAGAATCGCTGGACGGGCAGTCCCGCTGGAGCGCAGCAACGTCGACACCGACCAAATCATCCCGGCGGTCTACCTCAAGCGGGTAGAGCGGACCGGGTTCGGCGAGGGGCTGTTCGCGGCTTGGCGAGAGTCCGATCCGACGTTCGTCCTCAACCGGCCCGAGTTCGAGGGCGGATCGGTGCTCATTGCGGGTCCCAATTTCGGGACCGGGTCTTCTCGTGAGCACGCTGTGTGGGCGTTGATGGACTATGGCTTCAAGGCCGTCGTGTCTCCGAAATTCGGCGATATCTTCCGGAACAACGCAACCAAGTCCGGGCTTGTGCCGGTCGTCGTTCCGGATGATTTCGGAGCGGAACTGCTGGAAGCGGCGGCGGAACACCCCTTCCTGGAAGTCATCATCGATGTGGAACGGCGCACCATTTCGGCACCGGCGGTCGGGCTTGAAACAACCTTTCCGATGGACAATTTCACACGGCATCGGCTGCTGGAAGGGCTTGATGACATCGGGCTGACGCTGAGGAACGAGGATGCGATCAGCGCCTATGAGCGCCAGCGGCCATCGTGGAAGCCGAATGTCGGGCATCCCCCTGCCATGGCGGTCTCGAGCCAACCCAGGGTCTGATGCTCTGGTCTGGAAGGGATGTGACTGGGAGCAGTGATTCGCATGTCGTTGTCACCAACCGATCCAGTGGAGCACCAGGTCCGAGGACGCATCGCCGTTTGCGCGGGAGATGGCGTCGGTCCGGAAGTGATCGCCGAGGCGAGGGGCGTTATCGACGAGGTCGCCGCGTCGTCGGGCCATCAGTTCGAGTATGACGAGATCCTGATGGGCGGGTGCGCAATCGACGCCTATGGCACTCCACTGCGGCCTGAAGACGTGGAGCGGGCGCGAACGGCCGATGCGGTGCTGCTTGGAGCCGTCGGCGGGCCCAAGTGGGACGATCCATCCGCGGCTGTTCGGCCTGAGCAAGGGCTTCTGGCGCTGCGCAAGGCGCTGGGGCTTTATGCCAACCTGCGACCGGTGGCGATCCAGCCTGCATTGATGGACGCTTCGCCGATCAAGCCGGAGATCGTGCGGGGCACGGATATCCTCGTGGTGCGGGAACTCACCGGTGGCATCTACTTTGGGCGACCGTCGCGGCTGTGGCGGGAGCGCCGTGGCCGCGCGGCCGTTGACACCCTTGTTTACCGCGAGTACGAGATCGAGCGCATCGTTCGCCTCGCCTTCGAGCAGGCGCGGAGCCGGCGGCGGCGTGTGACCAGTGTCGACAAGGCGAACGTCCTTACCTCGTCCCGTCTCTGGCGATCGGTAGCAACGGAGGTCGCTGGCGATTATCCCGACGTCGAGCTGGAGCACATGCTCGTCGACGCGATGGCGATGAAGCTGATCCTGCAGCCGTCCGCCTACGACGTGATCGTTACCGAGAACATGTTCGGGGATATCCTCACGGACGAGGCGTCGGTCCTTGGTGGATCGATCGGGCTGCTGCCGTCGGCAAGCCTCGGCGCTGCCCGAGCCGATGGCCGGCGACCCGGGCTGTACGAGCCGATCCACGGCACAGCACCGGATATCGCGGGACATGGCAAGGCGAATCCCGCCGGGGCGATCCTGTCCGCGGCGATGTTACTCCGAATGTCGTTCGGACTGGACCACGATGCCAGGCGGGTTGAAGAAGCCGTGGCGTCCGCGCTGGCCGCTGGCTACCTGACTGGAGATCTTGGAGGGTCGACCTCGACCTCAGCATTTGGTGAAGCGGTCCGTGAGCGGCTCTCGGCCTGAGCCTCACGGATCACGCCGGGCGGAGGGCCGCTTCAGCGGGGTTACGCCCGTTTCCGAGGGCGAAGCTGTGGGCAACTTCTAGCTCCGGATATGGTTCCGCGGTATCAAGCAACAGGATATCCACGGAGTCAGCTGTAAACGATCCGAACCGTGAGTCCCGCCATTCCGACAATATCGCGGGCAGGCGACCGATCGGTGCGGATTCAACATAATGTGCGATCGTAAGCGTTGGCAGATATGGATACCGGGGATCGACCGGGAGGATCGCGAAGTCACGCAGTCGACGGTGAATCCTCGAAAGCCACCCGTCGTCGTGGACATCGAGAAACGCCGCGTCGGTAAATGAATTCACGCCGCCGAGCGTAACCTCGAACGGCCCAAAGTCCGAGATGGGGCGACCGGCCATCGCGATGAATTCATCGAGGCGATCCCGTGCCAGCTCGTCGCGATGCATCGGTGCGTCACTGACAAAGCCAAGCTCCTGGATCGCGATATGCAGAAAGTGATCGGGATGCAGGCGAACGAAGGGGAGCGACCGTAATGCCTCCCGTACGTCCTGCAGATCCGTGGTGAATGCCGAAGCGGGAACGCGCACGCCGCACAGGGCGAACTTCCCGGTATGGCTCTGCCAGTGCGGGGTGTCATGCCGGCCATCTTCCACGGTCGCGACCTGGCGGAGGTTCTGCCAAACGCGACGGAACCCTTCCTCCTGTTCGGCGTTGGAATCCGGCAACCACCAGAGCGGGTGCCTCGCACGCCTTCCCCACGAACGGACACTCTCTCTGGAGGGCCGAGGGATGCCGGGGACCCGAGAGATCGATCTACTCAACGGCCTTGATCGAGACGGTCATCGCGCCGCCCGGAGTTTCGACCACGGCCTTTTCCCCCGCACGCTTGCCCATAAGCGCCCGCCCGATCGGTGACTCATTCGAGATGAGACCACCCGAGGGCTTGGCTTCGATCGCCCCAACGATCGTGTATTGCTCGTCCTCGCCGTCGAAGTCAACGGTAACCTTGCTGCCGAGCTCGACGGTTCCGTTGGCGTTCCCTCCACCCTGGCCTTCGATGACGACGGCGTTGCGGAGGAGGTTTTCGAGGTCGCCGATCCGCTTCTCGGTCATCGCCTGATCCTGGCGGGCGGCATCGTAGGCGGCGTTCTCTCTCAAGTCGCCGTGGGAACGCGCTTCGGCGACGGCGGCAATGATCTGTGGACGCTTGAC
>DASYVY010000291.1:0-11450 GCA_035936535.1 Thermomicrobiales bacterium
CTCGTATCCCATGCAGGAGTAGCCGTATTCGACGTGGTAGCCCTTGGGATCCCGCGTACGCCAGAGCTTGAGAAGATCCCCCGGCATTCCTCCGGCTGCGCAGACGACTACATCCCTCGGACCGGCTGCGGCGTTGACGGCGCCTATCACCTCCGCCTGTGTCGGCTCGCTGGAAGTGTCGGGTTCGGTGAGCTGGTTGACGATCCCTGCCCACTCTTCCCGGTGGTCACGGACTTCCCTCTCCAGGGCGGCTCGAAGACCGGATGCATGGGTTTGCCCGGCCAGTGTCCGGATCGCGTCAAGCGTCGCCCGGGCATCGCCGATCAGTGCCGTGCCCCGCATCTTGTGGGCGTCCTGGGCGTTGACGTTGATCCCCAGAAACTGGACGCCTGGATGCTGAAATGCGGTTTTCGAGGCTGTCGTGAAGTCGGCAAGTCTGGTTCCAACGGCGATCACGAGGTCAGCGTCCCGGGCGAGCCGGTTTGCCGCCAGCCCGCCCGCCGAACCGATCGGACCCACGTTCCAGGGATGATCCCAGGGGACGATGCCCTTGCCCGCCTGCGTTTCCGCCACGGGGATATTGAACTGTGCGGCCATTGACGCCACCGCATCGGACGCGCCGGAGTAGATCGCTCCACCGCCAGCGATGATCAGCGGCCTCTGCGCCCCAGCGATCATTGACGCCGCTGCCAGCAGCTCGTCATCAGGCGGAACCGGTCGCCGGATTGCCCATGTCTGTTTCCCGAAGAACGCGGCAGGGTACGCGTAGGACTCTGTTTGCACGTCCTCGGGAAGCGCGATCGTCACGGCTCCGGTTTCCGCTGGATCCGTTAGCACCCGCATCGCTTCGGGCAGGCTCGTCAGGAGTTGCTCCGGCCGGGTGATGCGATCCCAGAAACGGGACAGTGGTCGAAAGGCGTCATTGACGCTCATGTCCTGGCTCTGCGGGTGCTCGAGTTGCTGAAGGACCGGATGTGGGATCCGGTTGCCGAATACGTCACCGGGCAGCAACAACACTGGCAGCCGGTTGACGGTTGCCAGGGCTGCTCCGGTGAGCATGTTGGTGGCACCCGGACCCACCGACGTGGTGCAGGCGAACGTCTGCAGGCGGTTGGTCATCTTTGCGTAGGCCGCCGCCGTGTGGACCATCGCCTGTTCGTTCTGGGGCCGGTAGAACGGGAGGTGCTCCCCGTACTCCTCCAGCGCCTGCCCGATGCCGGTCACGTTTCCGTGGCCGAAGATCCCGAACATGCCCGCAAATAGCCGTTGCTCCTCTCCATCCCGGACCGTGAACTGTGCGCTCAGGAATCGTACCAGCGCTTGCGCCGTGGTAAGTCGTTCGGTGGTCGTGGTCATGGCGCGTCCTCCTGCTGTGTGCCTTGCTGTCCCGATGATTCCGACGCCGCCACTACGAATTCAAGATTGGCGCGGGCAGTTTCCGTCGGATCGCCCTTGCACGTGTCCTGCTCGATGACCACGTATCCGCCGAATCGGTTGTCGACCAGCAATCGGACGATCCCGCGGATGTCGGCGGAACCCGTCCCCAGCGGAGGAAAGACGATGTGTCTCAGTGCATCGAGAAGTCCCCAGTGCAGTGTCCTGCCAGTGGCGAGCACGCCAGGGTCAACATCCTTGAGGTGGACATATCCGATCCGGTCGGCATGGTCCTCGACGAAGGCTGCCGCGTCGCCCCCACCGAAAACGTAGTGACCGGTATCGAAGCACAGATCGACACCGGTTCCGCCTAGGGCGTCCACAAGAGCGTCAAGCTCCTGAGGAGTCTCGATGAGCGTTCCGGCGTGGTTGTGGTAATGAACGGCGATGTCGTGGACAGCGCCCACCGCCGCCACCTGGCGAAGGCGGTCCGCCATGGTGGAATACCCCTCAACGTCCAGTGCGAGCGAACCATCCGGCGGCACACTGCCGGCGACGGCGACTCGAAGTGGGCGGAGCACGTCGGAAACCACGAGATGATGGCAGCCGATGCGCTGAAGCAGGCGGCACCGGGTGCTTACACTCGCCAAATCGCGCTCGAATGCGGCGGTGTCCTGCGTGTCGATCCAGAAATACGCTCCACAGAATGACATCGCCCGTTTGGTCATCTCCTTGGAGATCTCCTCAAGGTCGCTTCCGAGGGAGGTGTCATATTCGCTCTCGCGGTACCCGGCCCGGACCATCTCGTCGAGTATCCGCGGAAACGGAACATGCTCGCGCCATCCGGGAAGGTCTGAGTTGTTCCAATTCACCGGAGCCGTGGCGATACGAAGGAGCGAGGCGTCAGCCATTGCCGACGATCGCCTGTGTCAGCGCAGGGAGATCGGTGAAAACGAAGTCGGGCAGTACCTCGGCACGCTCCAGATCACTGCGCTGCGATACGCCGGTCAGGACCAATGCGGTGCGCAGCCCGGCGCGGTGGCCCGAGAGAATGTCGGTGTCGAGGCGGTCACCCACCATCACGGTTTCCCCGGGGGTGGAGCCCAAACGCTCGACGCCCTTGATCATCATCAGCGTCTCGGGCTTGCCAACGACCACGGGTTGGGTCTGCGACGCGGTGGCGATCGCCGCGATAATGCTTCCCGCACCGGGCTGGACCCCACCCTCGATCGGCAGCGTCGCATCGGCGTTGGTGGCGACGAATCTGGCACCGTTGAGAATCGCCTGCATAGCCCGCTGCAGCGTATCGTAGGTGAAATTGAGGTCCAGTCCGGCGACGACGGCATCTACCGGTTCGCCGCTGCCATCTGTCGCGCGTCGGAACTCCGTGCCCGTGAAGATCTGTTCGTCGAGTGCCGGCATCCCGACGGTGAGGATGCGGGCATCCGGCTCCAACACTCCCAGAAGGTAATCCCGGGTGGCCGTGGCCGATGTCTGAACGTCGGCCTCGCCGACATCGACGCCCATCTCGGCCATGCGGGCCACATAGGCAGCGGGCGTCGCCATGGAGTTGTTCGTGGCAAGCAGGAACGGGATGTCTCGCACAGTCAGGGCGTTGAAGAGGTCCTGGACGCCAGGCAGCGGGGTCTTGCCCCGATAGAGCACGCCATCCATGTCGAAGATAAAGGCCCTGGCGTTGTTCAGCCCTCCGGAGCGAGCCGCCGTCGTCATGGGCACATCGGGATCGATCACCATAAAAGACCTCTCATGAAGGCTGTCGTCTGTCTCGATCGTAGCAGATATGGGGACATGACGATTCACCCCGGAACAATTCCCGTCCCGGGGTGGATGGTGAGCGGCAAATTAAGAACGCCGGCGTGCCTATGCGTCCAGCGCCGAAGTGAGTGCTTCGTTGAACTTGGGAAGGTCATCGGGAATGCGCGATGTGATCAAGTTGTCATCGATCACAAGTGGCTCGTCGACATAATCGCCGCCCGCGTTTTTGACATCATCCCGGATTTTGTTGACAGCGGTCAATCTGCGTCCGCTGACGGACTCAGAGGAGATCAAGAGTTGGGCGCCGTGGCAGATGGCCCCTACCGGTTTTCCCGATTCCACGAACTCCCGTGTCCACTGCACGGCACCGTCGTGGATCCTGAGGTTCTCCGGCGATCCGCCGCCGGGAATGACGAGCATGTCAAAGTCGGAAGGATGGACATCGTCGAATGTCGCGGTCGACGCTAGGACTTCTCCCTTTTTCCCCTTTATCTCCCCGGTTTCGGTGCCGATGATCGTGATCGTCGCGCCGGCCCGCTCCAGTGCCTCGATCGGTGAAGTTGCCTCCACGTCCTCGAAGTTGGGGGCAAGGACCACGGCGACGCGCTTTCCTGACTGACTCATCTGTATGACACTCCTGTGGTTATGACTGCGCTATTAACGGCTGCACGCGTTCCGGTGAGCGTGCATCTGCATCGAGACCAACGGGGCCTTCGAGGTGCGTGCACGTCGCGCTTCCCGGAACACCGACGGTTCATCGGTGCTCCCGGGTTCGCCACGGGCTCAGATACTTGAGAGCAAGATAGGAACCAGCGAGGAGTCACTCCATGGATCGCCCATATCCTGACCTTTCCGACCTTGTTGATCTTTCGGACGTTCAGAGGCTGGTATTGAGCCAGATCGTCGAGGACGAGGTGATCGAGTTTCACCGTGGGCTCGTCAGGATTCCCTCCATCAACCCACCCGGTGACGTAAGGGAAGCGATTGCGTATTGCGGCGCACCATTGGCTGCCGCCGGGTTCGCGACGGAAACCGTTCAGGACAGGGAGGTGATGCCCAACCTGATCGCGAAAATCGGGAATGACGATGGTCCCGAGCTGTGCTTCAACGCGCACGTCGACGTCGTGCCGACCGGCGAGCGTTCCGCCTGGTCCCATGATCCGTTCGGCGCGGAGATCGAGGACGGTCGCACTTACGGACGTGGGGCAGGGGACGACAAGGCGAGTGTGACAGCTCAGGTGATGGCGGGTATCGCGTTGGCACGATCGGGTGTCACTCTCAGCGGCAGACTGATCGTCAACGAGGTCGCGGACGAGGAGGTGGCGGGGATTCATGGTGCGAAGTTCATCACTGAAGCCGGCTTGCTAACACCGGATTACGCGATCGTTGGCGAGCAGACCTTGAATCGCGTTGCGCTGGGGGAAAAGGGTTCGGGAGGCATCTTTATCACCGTTCGCGGAAGAACCGCGCATGGGGCGCTGCCATGGGAGGGGGCGAACGCAATCGAGGCGATGGCCGAGATCATCGTTGCCTTGCGCCGCGAGCACTGGCCCGTCCTGGAACGACGGACGCACCGGTACTTCCACCACTCGTCGGCGTCAGTAAATACGATTGAAGGTGGAGTCAAGGCCAACGTGGTGCCTGACCATGCCCGCATCTATATCGATCGGCGCCTCGTGCCGGGAGAAACGCCCGAGGACGTCTTGAGCGAGATAGGGGAGATCGCGCGGCGCGCGGTGTGCGAAATGCTGGGCATTACCGTCGACGTGGAGGCAAGCGGGCATGGCGGGGCCGCTACACTGCAGGAAGAGGATGCACCGCTTGTTCGGGCGATGATCGGGGCGAACCGGCACCTCCGGCTTTCGACCAAGCCAACAGGCTTCAGCATGGCGACCGACGGCCGCTACTTCGCGCGAAAGGGCATTCCGACGATCATCTACGGTCCTGGAGATCCCAAATTGGCACATGTCCCGGATGAGTGGGTGGGAATCGACGAGGTGATCCAGGCGACCAGAGCCTATGCGCTCGCCGCCGTCGCGATGCTGGTTCGGTAACCTCCGCGCCGGTGTCTTTGGACATCTCCACTGACGGTCGGCTCATCAATCGGCCTTATGTATCGGGAGCAGCTCGCCTACCGACGGAGCCGCTCCCGATACCAGTAAGTCGGGTGTCAACCAGGAACCGGCGCTTCGAGACGCAGTTCCAGCGACTTGCTCGCAATGATCGGCTCGATCATGTCGATGAACGCATCGACGCTGACGGCCCCAAGGTCCTCGCCGGATCGAAGCCGGACAGAGACGCTGCCGGCTTCCGCCTCGCGCTTGCCCACAACCAGCATGTACGGCACCTTCTGCAACTGGGCGTTCCGGATCTTGGCCTGCATCCTTGCCCCGGAGGAGTCGACTTCCGCCCGGATTCCCCGATCCTTGAGGCGGTCGCGGACCGCTTGCGAAAAGCCGAACTGGTCGTCGGTGATCGGGATGACGACTGCCTGGAGCGGAGCGAGCCACACCGGGAAGGCCCCGGCGTAGTGCTCGACAAGCCCGCCGACGAAGCGCTCCATCGAGCCCAGCAGGGTGCGGTGAATCATAGCCACCCGGTGCCGCTCGCCGTCCTCACCGATGTAGTTGACGTCGAACCGTTCGGGCAGGTTGAAGTCGACCTGGATCGTCGGTCCCGTCCAGGCGCGACCGAGAGCATCCAGCCACTTCACATCGATCTTCGGTCCGTAAAACGCGCCCTCGCCCTCGTCCAGCTTGTAGTCCAGGTTTCGCGATTCAAGCGCCTGCTTGAGGGCATCGATGGCGCGATTCCAGGTCGCTTCATCACCGATCGCCTTGTCCGGGCGTGTGCCCAGATACGTCTCGAACCGGTACCCGAATACATCGGCCATGTGCGCCGCGAGATCGATGACGCCAGCGACCTCCTCGACCACCTGATCTTCCGTACAGAAGATGTGGGAGTCATCCTGCGTGAAGCCGCGAACCCGGAGCATCCCATGCAGCGTTCCCGACCGTTCGTACCGATAGACCGTTCCGAGTTCGGCCAGCCGGATCGGAAGCTCCCGGTACGAATGCACCTTGTCCTTGAAGATCATGATGTGGCCAGGACAATTCATCGGCTTCAGGTAGTAGTCGACCTCTTCGATCGACATCGGCGAGTACATGTTCTCGCCGTACGTCTCGAGATGTCCCGATGTCCTGTAAATCTTCTCGGAGGCGATGTGCGGCGTGTACACCAGGTCGTAGCCGCGCTTGAGCTGTTCCTGCTGCTCGAACTGTTCGACGAGATACCGGATCATCGCGCCTTTGGGATGCCAAAGGATCAGTCCGGGTCCGATCTCTTCCGACACGGAGAACAGATCGAGTTCCCGGCCCAGTCGCCGATGGTCGCGCTTCTGGGCCTCCTCCAGCATATGGAGGTGGGCATCGAGCTCCTCCTGCGTAAACCATGCTGTACCGTAGATGCGCTGGAGCATCGGGCGCTTTTCGTCGCCGCGCCAGTAGGCACCGGCAACCGACTGCAACTTGAAGGGCCCGATCTCGCGGGTGGACGCGACGTGAGGACCGCGGCAGAGATCGAGAAAGTCTCCCTGCTGATACGTCGAGATCGTCTCGTCGTCGGGAAGGCCCTGGATTAGCTCGATCTTGTAGGGGTTGTCGGCGAAGAGTTCGAGCGCCTCCTCGCGCGAAACCTCCTTCCGCTCGAACACCTCGTTTTTCTTGCGGTGAGCCCGCATGCGCTGCTCGATCTGCTTGAGGTCGTCCGGCGTGAGCGGCCTCGGTAGGTCGAAGTCATAGTAGAAGCCGTTGTCGATTGCCGGGCCGATCCCGAACTTCGCGTCGGGAAATATATCCTGCACGGCCTCGGCCATCAGGTGAGCCGTCGAGTGCCGCATTCGCGCGAGTTCGTATTCACGGGAATCGGACGTGTCGATGGCGATATCCATGTGAGTAACGTCGTTTTGAACCTCGGATGCCATGATGTTCTCCTGCCAGAGGCAGCGCCGGCCAAGCCGGTGTGTCGGCTGGGACGCAAAGCGGCCCGGCAATCCTCTAGGGACGCCGGGCCGACGTGGTTCCACCCTGGTTCCGAGCTCACCGGATATTTTCTGGTGTCGCTCGCTCATTCGTGCCCGGTAACGGGGGCGAGCCGGAAATCCGTACTCGTGTGCCGGGACGGCGCACTTTCACGACCTCGCTCACAGGAGGTATCGCCCTTGGCGGCAATGTTCCGGCTTGCACCTGACCCGGATTCTCTGTCACGCCCACCAGAGCGACGCGGCCTGATCACAGCGTTTGCTATGCACTTGCCTAGGATGGTAGGGATCGCGGCGTCAGATGTCAACCTGCATGCGCCGGCGGTCCGGGCCACGATACGTCATGGCACCCCGCAGCCCGATCACTCCGGCTGCCGCGGCAAGGGCGATCCAGACGTTCCGGTCGGGCGCCCGGGGTTCGGTGAAGCCGGTGTCCGGCTCGGGGGCGGTTGCGCTTCGGGTTTGCGCCGCTCTCATTGGTGCAACAGACATTCCGCCCCCAGCGACGACACCCCGCGCGATATCGGCGGACGCAGGATCCCGGATGAGGGCCACGTCGCCGGGGAACGACGCCCCCGAACCCGCGAGTTCCTGCTTCTGATCGAAGCCGTATTCGAGCAGCAGGCGATTGTCGTCATACCAATCGCCCGGCGCGATGCCATCGAGCGTGACCGCCACCATGCGTTCGTCGCCCTGGCCGGCGATGTTCATTAGGCAGTATCCGGCATCGAGGTCGAACCCGGTCTTTCCCCCGATGATGGTGTCGTTCTGCGTCAGCAGCCGGTTGGTGTTGGAAACGGTGAGACCGTTGGACGTCGTGTAGGTCTTGGTACCGAGCATGTCCATGAGGACGGCATCGTTACTCACGTACCGGGCGAACGCGGCGACATCCCAAGCACTGGAATGGTGACCGGTGACGCCCCAGCCGTGTGGATTCACCAGATGGGTATCGGTCAATCCCATGTCGGCAAGCCGCTGGTTCATGAGGTTCATGAAGCGCTGGGTGGCCTTCTGCGGAGTATCGCCAGGCTGGGAGCCGAGAGTTCTGGCGATGGCGTTCGCCGCGTCATTGCCGGAGGGCAGGAGCATGCCATACAGCATCTCCTCCAGCGTATACGTCTCGCCGACACCGAATCCCATCAGGGTGCCCGACGTACCGAAATACCCTCCTTCAGGTGAGCGGAGGTCGGCATCCACCGTTGTGATGGGAGTATCGAGGGGCGCCATCGCCATCGCCTGGACGGCGGTGAAGACCTTGGTCAAGGAGGCGATCGCCACCCGATCGCGGGCCCCCTTCTGGGCGAAGACATCGCCGGTCTCGATGTCGGCGACGATGTAACGTTTGGAGTTGATCTGCAGTTCCGGCACTTCCTGAGCCGACACCGAGCCAACCAGAAACGGCTGGAGCGCGAGCACCAGGGCGATCAGCCACACAAACCTCCCACCCGACTCGCCCGCGTACCGATGATGGATAGGCGGACTTGCAGGGCGGGAAATGGCGAAAGGGAAACGACAGCAGGACCGCTTTGCAAAAGGCATACTCATGGGGGCATGATACCAAAACACCGGCGCCCCACAGGGACGCCGGTGTTGTCGTGCTGGTGGGCGATACTGGACTCGAACCAGTGACCTCCACGATGTCAACGTGGCGCTCTAGCCAACTGAGCTAATCACCCGACCGCGCGAAAAGTATAGGCTGCTTCCCCGGGGACGGTCAACCGTCTGTGGGGACAAGATCAGGGCAAGTTAAAACGACCGAATACCAAACAGGCCGGCACGGCGAAGACCGGTGGTATCGCGTCGAATCGTGCCCGGATTGCCCGGCGGCACGTAACCGGCACCGGTCGGAACTGTATCGCCAGTTTGGCACGGGCCTCGTGGGCGGCGGTGACAATGACCGGCACACCAGGCGCGACAGCTCCGGATGGAATATCGGCATCCCACCCCAACGCAGCAAGCGGTGGTTAGGATGTTCCGACGTGCCCGTGCAGAACATCGGGTTGCCTCCATCATCGCCCCGGATACCGCCCGCTTGTCGACCCTGCACCAACCGCCAATCGGCAAGCCGCGTGTCCACCGTCTGCCTGCTCGCCTGGTTCGTCGCCCCGCACGGTATAGTGGATCGTTTGAGCGACGATGAGCCCGTTACGGATGACGAATGAGTCGGCGCCATCGGTGACGCGCGAGCCCGTTCGGGAGCGGCCGGACCACTCGAGAAAGGCCGCGTCACCTACCGCCAGCGTGTTGCGATAGTCCCAGCTTCCGCCCGGCATGTGCTTCTTTAGTATGCGCGCGGTCTCGCGCACGCCGTCACGCCCCCGGTGGACGCTAGTCCCGCTCGGCACCGCGACGTCGTCGGCATAGTTCCGGGCGATGTCGTCCTCATGCGCGCCGGCTTTGCGCAGGCGCAGGTGATCTTCGAGCACCTCCTGGGTGGATCGCGGCGTTGTGGTGTCGGTCATGCCGAGGTGCCTCGTTGACGCGGACGAAGCTGCCGGCAGGACGACCACGGCACCAGAAGCCTGTGTTGGTCCCTCCCGGAGTGCCGTTTTCCATGCCGCTCCACCGGAGCGGCCCATGCCACAGTTGGCTGTTTCCGGTCGCGATGGGGTTTCCTGCACGCTGG
Organism: Thermomicrobiales bacterium; assembly: GCA_035936535.1. Taxonomy (GTDB): domain Bacteria; phylum Chloroflexota; class Chloroflexia; order Thermomicrobiales; family UBA6265; genus CADCWJ01. The sequence continues at coordinate 9,816 of DASYVY010000291.1, forward strand.
TCGAGGAAGCGCCGTCGAGATCCTCGCGACAATCCCCTCACTTCGTCATCGCCGGATCATCTTATGTTCCGGACCGCCCACACCCTCGCTGGACACCGGGCGTCACGTCGAAAGCGCACGCGCGAGGCCGACGAATTCCTCGACGGTCGTGACCACCATACCGCCACTCTGCTCGATGAAGTACTGGACCTGGAGGTTGACGATCGAGCCTGGATTATCCCCGGCTAGGCGGAAATCCGTCCTCAGCCCAGCGACATACTTGCCGCGAGCGAACGCATAACCGATCTCCGCCGCTGTCCCCGAGTCCACATCCACGCCGTCGAGTACGCCGAAGACGGCATTGACAGCGTCGATCCGCTCGGTGTTGGCGCGACCCAGTTCCGAGTTGATGGCGGCCAATCGCGCGAATCGGTCCTTCACGCTGTCGACGTGTTCCAGTTCGGCGAAATCGGCCGCGAACCGCTGGTCGTCCCAGGGGTTGACGACGACCACATGCTCACGGAGCCGGTCAACCAATACCTCCATGAATGGGCGCGACGACTCCGCAAACCCAAGAGGGGAGGCCAGATAGACGGATTTGATCACGGTATAGTTGCTCCACGATTCGTCGACATGCGGAGTTCCGATCGCCCTGCGCACGCAACAGGAGTGACCAAACGGTGCAATCGCATCCAAACGGGCAACGGGGTACGCAATGGGCGTCGGCTTCCCTGACGGGCCTCATCTCCGCGCTGATTGCGGTGGTGCTCCTCAAGATGGCGATTGGTCTGACGTTGGCTGCTGCATTCGTCGTGGCCGTCCTGGTCTTCATCCTGTCCGGCGCGTTGGTGCTCCGGCAGACGCGCCGGTGACTCCGACCCTGTTTTCCGATTGATGTTCCGGTTGGCACATGGAGGCGCCGGCCCCAGTTCCGGTGATGACCCGCGATGATTTGGGTATGCCTCCCGGATTGCCTGTTTGGAGGTCCTGCCGTTGCCGCACCGATCGCCAAGCCGGCGATAAGGCCGCTGTCAAGCAGGGGAGCGGCGCCAAAATGATCGCCCGGCTCAGCCAGGTGGTGCAAACCTCCTGCATTGCCACCTGTCCAGGATGCCTGCCTGCATCGTGGTTAGTGACCGAGACGCTCGACTGATTTTGCCCGGGGGTGCCAGACCAGTTCGACGTCCTTGAACCTGGTTATCAGTCGCGACGCTTGTTCGTACAATACGCGGAGCCCTTCGTTCTTGACTTTCCACCGGCCCATCAGCTGGTTTAGAACGAGTTGACTATCTCCGTTGACCAGGATCCGCGTCGCCCCGGCGGCATCCCCGGTCGATTCCAGCAGCCATTGGAGGGCCCGGATCAACGTCAGGTATTCTGCCTGATTGTTCGTCACCCGGTCCCCGTAGTCTTCGCGGTGGTGACGGACTACGGCATCACCTAGCGTGATTTCGTAGCTGCCATATCCCTTGCCGGGGTTTCCGAGCGATCCGCCATCGAAGACGATGCAGTAGCGAGACGTGTCCGGTGATCTGTTGCCTGGAACGTTTTGGGACCTGACGGTCGGCGGCGTGGCTGGTGCTCGACGCATGCGGTTGCTGTCCTCTTTCGTGTCACCGAGGTTAGATCCTCATCGAGGGGCACGCTTGGTGTCCA
>DASYVY010000292.1:0-6265 GCA_035936535.1 Thermomicrobiales bacterium
AGGCGGCGGCATCGATGTTGTACCGCCATGGGGAGAAGACCTGGACATGCCCCCACTCGCGGACGGCTGCTCCGGGCCCCGGTCCTGCTTCGATCACGACGAATGGCTCATGGCGCTCCGCCAGATGCGCGGCGGCGGCGAGGCCGACTGGCCCGGCCCCGATGATCGCGACCGGTAAAGTGATGGCGGATGGGGTGGTGGTCATGGTGCGGCTCCCACTGACATTGAGGCGACGACCATCATCGCTTTTTTACGATGACTGCAACGACCATAGGAGAACGTGTGCTCTTCGTCAAGCGTTTGAGCCTGGGAATGTGGTCACGGCAGAGTGATGACATGACCGGGGCGCCGGGCCCAGGGGCAACGTCAGCCGTCGACCAGGGCCGGGGCGGGGCGTCCGGAGGGGAGCGAAGGCTGGAGGGCAGCGATCCGGTTCTGGAACCACGCGAACGCCTGCTCATCGACACAGTAGCAGGTCGTCGGGCCGTCGAGCGTTCCGGTCACGAGTCCCGCTTCCTGCAACCGGCGGAGGTGCTCGGAAACCGTCGACTGCGCCAGCGGGAGGACATCGACCAATGGCCCGGTCTGGCAGACCCCTCGCGAGCGGAGTTCCTGGAAGATCCGGAACCGGGCCGGGTTGCCGAGGGCCCGTAGCATGGTGACCAACCGCTCATCGGTCCGGCTGAGATGAAGATCCTTCATGGGCTTTGCTGCTCGTTTCGACAGGTCGCATCGGGCCGTTCCCCGACACCAACGATCCTACCGCAGACCCGCGCTCGTCGTACGCCCTGCCCCCCAAGGCACGTTGTGTGCCCCTGGGACAGACCACCAACCCCGCCGGGACGTTTCACGCATGCCACCGTTCCGAGGGGGTCGCGAATGCGGTCCACTCATGTGGTCGCCCGTTTACTGCCATCGCGGGCACGGAATGCGTCTGCGCCACATAGGATCGATCCCTGTGGAACGGGTGGAACGGCAGCCGGTCCGTGTTGGTGGGATCGCATGCGATCATCAGGACCATCCCTGTGGCATACGCCACGAGTTCGTAGATCCTGCCCTGGCGGCTGCATCGCGTGGTCGCCCGGGGTTGACGCAACGTGCGCCTTGCAGTGGCGCGGGCTCGCGGGTCGACACCACGCGTGGCGGTGCCATTCCCGTGAGACGGGTTCTCAGCACCCTGCCTGCCTCAGGGGCCGGGATTGATCGTGACCGCGACGGGAACGGCTGTCCGCGACCAGGCGTTCGGCAACGGCGCGTCGCTGTCCGGGTCAAAGCCGTAATACTTGCCGGCAACGACCCGGCGGATTCGCCGGTCCAGCTCCGGATCCTCGACGATGCGGGCGGTTCCGCTCACCCACACCGCTCCCACCCGGAAGCGGACCTCCGGGGTCTTCCGGAAGTTCCTGATCCAGTCCTTGGCCAGCCCGCCACCGGAGAGCAGGTAGATCGTCCCGTCCTCCCATGCAAACCAGATCTCCGTTTCACGGCGTCGCCCGCTTACACGACCGATCGTCTCCAGGTACCCCAACGGTGTCGTGAGATCGAATGGTGCATTCATGGAAGTGAAGCCTTCCGCGTCAGACGTGGATGGGCCGGACACCGGTGCCTATCGGCTCCCCGGACCAGTCGACAACCGCATCCATCAACTCCACGCAGTTGCCATCGGGATCATCGATGTAGAGCGACCGGTTGCCGTCGTCGAATTCCACACGCTCGGGGAGGTAACCCAGATCGAGAAGGCGAGCCTGCACGGCGTCGATCGAGCCATGCGGAATCCGCAGCGCGAAGTGGACATGGGATCCGCCGCGCCCGTTCGCGATCGCGCTCGCCCCTCCTGTCTCGGGAGGCCAGAGACCGAGGGCGGCCGTGTCGCCCATGTCGAACCAGACCGCCTTCCGCTCATCCTCCCAACGGGTGATGACCATGAGGCCGATGACCTCCTCATAGAATCGGGTTGACGTCTCCAGGTCGCGGACCTCGAGGACCATCTCATGGACGCCGACCGGACGGAGGGAACGAGGGATCCGGGTGGTAGTAATGGTCATCCGCGCTCTCCTTGTCAGGTGATACCGGGTCATTCCGGATTGGTGTCGGCGTCGACGTCGACAAACGGATCGTCCCCTCGCGCCAGGCGACGGGCGATCGCGACCAGCACCCGATGCGCGCGGTCCAGGTAAGCCGGTGCCAGCTCGGTGGAGAGGGCGATCCCGGCTTCGAGCATCGGGATGGCGTGGTCAGACTCCGGCGGTACGCTCCTCCTCGGCAAGTCGGAGCATCCGGGCGAACTGGATGACCTCGCTCGTCAGCCGGGATACCCGCTTGCGGGTCGCCTCGTCCGCGATGCCGGTGAAGGAATCGTCCATCGCGGTGCGGGCAACCGTGACGACGGTCGGCACCTGCAGGGCGCTCATCCCCCGCACCGTGTGGGAGAGCGCGTTAATCACATTGAGCGCGGAAGGCCCGCCGTAGGCGAGCAGCCCGACCGGGCGCCCGTCGAAATAGGTCCTGTCCTCCCCGTGCCGGATATGCAGCGCATCGAGCACGTTCTTGATCGCACCGGACACGGTTCCGTGGTAGGTGGGCGAGGCGATGATGAACCCATCGGCCTCCTGCATCCGCTCCAGCAGCCAGTGCAGCGAGGCCGGTTGCTCGTCGAGCGGGATGTCCTCGTTGTAGACGGGCAGGGCGAGCTCGCGCACATCCGCCAGCGTGGTGGTGGCGCCCTGGTCCGCGGCGAGGACAAGCACCGCCTTGAGGACGCCCAGCGTCCGGGACTCCCGGCGGGTACTGCCACCGATCCCGAGAAGCCGGATCGGGCGGTCATCGAACAACGGACTCGTCGTCATGGTGTCATTCCTTGCTTGTTCGTTTTACTGGAGGGGGTGAGGACATCGCTGGCGTCGGGACGACGATGCCAGGTCGCGTGACGCGCCCGCGAAGATGCCCGGCAAAGGAGACGAGCTCCGAGACCATCAGGTCGAGCCGGTGCTCGATCTTGGGACTGTTGAGCGTGACCCGCGACCGGTCGATCGCATCCTCCGGCACGGCGATGTGGGTCGGCATGGCAATCCCCTTGAGCCCGCGTACGCAGTTCGTGAGCGCGTGGAGCACCCCCATCGCGGTCATCCCGCCATAGGCCATCAGCCCAACCGGCTTGCCCGCAAGGTAGGGCGGTTCGTCCCACCCCAGGAAGATCAGGGTGTCCAGCACGTTCTTGATCGCGCCGGAGATCGTGCCGTGATAGGTGGGCGAGATGATGATGAGGCCGTCCGCCTGGCGCACCTCATCGAGGAGCCAGGCGAGGGTCGGCGGGTAATCCTCCAGCCGCCATTCGGTGTGGAACAGCGGCAGGTTGAGATCGTAGACGGTCGCCAGGGTCGTCTCGCAGCCTTGCTCGCGGGCCTTGGCAAGGGCGGCCTGAAGGGGAACCAGGCTCCATGATTTCGCGCTCGTCGTCCCTCCGATCCCGAGGATCCGGACCGGTCGCTCGGCGGGGTCGTCACCAACTCCCGATCCGTCCGGCGCGCCCGGCGCGGTCGGTACCGGGTCCGGCGCCTGGCGAGACTCCTCCCACGCCGCGCTTCCATTGGGAGTGGCGAGGGAGTGATCGGGTGTGGGTATCGCGTCGATCATGCCGGCCGTGCCTTTCGTGCGGTGAGGTGGGTGCGGGTCGCGCGGTGCAGCCCTATCCGGAAAACGGGGACGCTCGCGACAGTGTCTCGCTTATTGTCCTCCACAACGTCGATCGGGGACGACCCGGCCTTCGACAGGTTTCCCACCGCGGCGATGACGCCAGTCGTCGAGACCATCAGGCAACACTCGCTGGGGTTGAGTCACCGCCGAGATCGAGGCGGACCTGTCGGTGAGATGGTGCGGCCCAAGCATTGAGCTGGGTTGCAGCGGTGACGAGCAGCCGGCTTACCCGCTCCACTACCGGATGACAGCCATGGCTTCGGCAGCGTGCGATACGCGCCATCGCCAGCACATCGTGCCGCTGAATCGCGCGCTCCCGCTCCCGTATCGTGTGCCGCGCCTTCAGCTCTTCGATCTGGAGATTCATCGCAGCACTCCAACATGCACCGGGACGGCGCGGAAGGATCACGGGGTCCGGGGGGTACGGGCTTACCAAGAACGAAGGCCTGTGGGCCGGACCACGATTGCCTGCCGGTACTCGTCCGCGAATGCTGCCGGGCTCATGCCAAGGCTGACGAGTCCATCACTGTATTTCTCGATATAGGCCGGGATCTCATCCGCCCTGAGCTCGCCGTCATCGAGCGTTGCGACCCCCGAGAAGACCGCCACATCACCACCGTCCGCGTTGGAGTTGAAGCTCAACGCCACACGGGGGTTGTGCCGGATGGCCCGGACCTTCGGTGTGTCGGGCTGCGAGAAGATCAGCACGGAGTCATCCTGCCAGAGAAACCAGACCGGGCTCGGCTGCGGTGCTCCGGTGCCGGAAACCGTGGTGAACCAGATGACTTGCTCGGACCGCAGCCGGTCGAGGACCTTGCCGCTGAGCTCGAACGAAAGATCGACGGATGCCATGGGATGTGCCCTTTTTTTGTCTCGATCCGCCGGAACATCGCGTCCCGGCCTGCTCTTCTGCGCTCACCCTAGCAAGACCGCGCTCATAAAGCAACTGCCTGCTTGTTTTATGCGCGAGAACCCATCTCCTGGAAAAGGCAGAGGCAAGCGCTGACATGTTCTGGCAATGGCATTAGGCTTGCAGCCATGGCTCATGGTGGGCGTGTGGTGTAGCCCGACGTTCACGACCCGCGAACTACGAGAAAGGACCAGGCATGTCAGACGATCACAGTCCAGGCGACGCGAGAAAGCCGTACTCGGATCGCGGAGGACCGGGAGGGCGTCACGCCGAGACGCACGATACCCGGCGCGAGGAGCTGACGAATCCAAGGGGACCGGAGCCGGTCGACGAGAGCTTCGATGAGGATCTCGCCAAGGAAACCCCGGAGTCGATCCGCCAGGCCCAGATGGAGAGCGTGCCCGCCGGAGACGACAAGACGGTGATCGACAGCCTGCCGGAGATGACACAGGATGAGCTTGCCGAGTTGAGCATGCTCCCGGTGGGAACGCCGCTCGAGCAGGGCGCGGTCTATCTCGATTTGAACAAGCTGGATCAGGGCGAGTTCAAGGCGATGGGCGGCACGGAGGTCTCGGCGCAGGACCGGATCGTCGCCAAGAAGGCGACCGATTACCAGCTCTGGAACCGGCTCACGGGCGACCCTCACTGATCGACTGAGGCCGGATACCGGTTGGGGACGCCCGGATGCCGCCGAGCCCGATTCGTAGGGGCGGTACCCCCGGCGCAAGGGACACGTGGCAAACCGCGCGCCAGGGGTGTCCGCCCGTTGGGCCTCATGGGCGGACACCCTGCGTGTTGTATGCAGAGGGGCTGGATGGGCCGGGGTCCGCCTCTACGAATCCGGGTTGGGAGCGTTGGCCCGGATTGGGTGAAGTCGCGATGCCCGGCGTGCCCTTAGCTGCTGGCGCTGGAGTAGAAGCGGATGGCGAACCGCCAGTAGGCTTGCAGCAGCATCAGCGCGATCGCACTGAAGGCGATCCCCACCAACACGACCCGCCAGCTCCCGTCTCCAAGCAACGCGCTCGTCGGGAAGGTCGTCGCGAACCCGATCGGCAGGACTCCGACAAGGAACACCCGGATCGCAATCGGATAGAACGCGACCGGGTACTTGCCCGCCTGCAGGAAATCCCGGAAGACCATCTCCATCGGGCCGACGGTGGTTAGCCAGAAGGCGACGAACACCGCGGCGGCCCAGCAGCAAGCGATCAGGACCACGCCGCAGGTGACCAGCACGATCGCCTGGATGACCTCCAGCATCGATGGGGTGGCGCCCACTCGGGACAGCCCGATGACCACCACGCCGATTCCGGTGAACGCCGTGAACACCGCGGCGAGCTGAAGCCGCTGCAGCATGACGTAGAACTGGGCGGAGATCGGCCGGACCAGCACGAGGTCGAGATCACCTTCCTGGATGTTCCCGGAGAACCGGGCCATGTTGGTCTCGACCGTGATCGCGAGAATCGCGAAGACCACCTGGTACATGCCGCCGAGCGCGATCACCTCGCCGCCCGACCAGCCGTTGACCTCATCCGTGTAGCCGAAGAGCAGGAGCGCCGGCACCAGCGAGAGCAGAAGCTGAACCACGCCGACCACGACCTGGGTGATGAACTGGGTCCGGAAGTGCATGTCCCGGACAAGCGACTGAACGGCTCGCCGCTCCAG
>DASYVY010000293.1:0-2955 GCA_035936535.1 Thermomicrobiales bacterium
GATGTCAGCGATCGTCTGGCGGCGCTTCGGACGGCGACCATCGAGGCGCTCCGGCGAGACACATAAGCACCATGACGGCCCTTACGGACGAACACGCCACCGCCACCGCTGCCTGTGGAGGCGGTACCCGAATCGACCGGGGACACTCGCGCACCATGAGGCTGATGGTCTATTGGTGCGTCGCCGCTGACCGATGTTGGGGGGACGCGACGTTAAACTCCTGGATAGACCGTTGGTGACTGCTGGTCGGTCCTCCTGCAGAGCCAGCCGCTCACCGGGCAAGATCCTCTAGTCTCCCGATCCAGGCCGAGGTCTTGGAGGGGATCGTCACCGGGACCACAGGCCCGATGGGGCTGCTGGCACAAGCGTTCGGACCGGCACCTACGGTACACGGTGAGCCTCGCATCTACCCGGGTCTCGACTCACCTATCGATTGCCCCGGCGATGAACGCCGTCACGTCATCCCGCAGCTTCGCGAGTGAGTCATGCTCCAGATACACCATGTGGCCGACGGGATACTCCTCCATCTGGATCCGCTCGTGGGCCGTCCGATCCAGCGACATGTGATTCAGGGTGTACACCGTGGCGTAGTACGGCGTCGCGAGGTCGTAGTATCCCGATGCGACGAACAGCCGCAGGTAGGGATTCCGCGCAAACGCCGCCTGCAGGGCGTCGCTGGTGTCGGCATACCCCTCTGCGGCATCACCCCAGTTCCAGTCGAGCCCACGCAGGATGTGGTACTCGCGATCGTTCTCATACCCGAGCTCGCGGCGGATGTAGTCGTTGATCACCGTGGTGAATGGGGGCCGGATCGCCGCCATGCTCGGGTCGTAGTCCGGAAACTGGGAGACTCGTGACCGATCCTGTCCCTTGAAACGGCTGTCGAGCCGGCCAACCGTCTTGCCTTCGGCGCGAAGCAGCTCCTTGCAGAACGCCTGGATGTGAATGCGCAGGTTGGCCAGGTCGAGCCATGTTCGATCGAGGCCGGTATAGCGCTGCAGTCCATCCAAAATCGTTTCCCGGGTGGCCGGCTCCATCCGGTCTCCAGCGGAAAGGGCAGGAACGTATTGGGTTTCCACCCATTCCTCAACCTCCTTCAGGAAGGTGCGGAGATCGCGCCATTCCGGGTTGGGAGCGATCTTGCCGTGGAACCAGCCGGTCGCCGCGTATGTCGGCAGGAACAGCGAATAGGGGAGGTCGTTTCCTGCGGCGAACCGCGCGGTCTGCATGTTCAGGATGCTGGAGATGAGGATGATCCCGTTGAACGCGATCCCCTTGTCAATCAGGTATCCGGCAAGCCCGGCTGACCGGTAGGTGCCGTACGATTCCCCGGCCAAGAACAGCGGAGAGGTCCAACGTCCGTACCGTGTGAGATAGAGGCGAATGAACTCGCCGACTGAGGCGATGTCGCCCTTGACGTCCTTCGCCTTTTTCGCGAGATCCTCGGACGTAGCCCGGCTGTATCCGGTATCGACCGGATCGATAAAGACCATGTCCGTGGCTGGCAGCCAGGTGAACTCGTTGTCGACCAGTCTGAATGGTGGCCGGGGCATCGCCCCATCGGCGAGCATTTCCACCCGCTTCGGCGCGAGCCCGCCCAGATGGAGCCAGACCGATGCCGACCCCGGGCCGCCATTGAAGGTGAAGGTGAGCGGGCGACGCTCGTCCGCTGGCACATCATCCAGCGTGTACGCCGTGAAGTAGAGGTGCGCTTCCACGACACCCATGTCGTCATGGATGGGCAGCATGCCGGCCGTTGTCGTGTAGGGCACGGTGCGGCCACCGACGGTAACCCGATGATGGCGGACCACCGGGTCCGGCAGCGCTCCTTCCGGCTTGTGCCCGCCGTTTCGACCGAATCCGGATTCACTGTTGCCATCCCGAGTGGTGTCGGGCTTGCCATCGGGTGCGCCGGATTCAGACGTCATGATCTCTCCTGATCTTGTGGCGGCAGTGCGGAGACGTGCCGGCAAACACTTAGGGCAGGCCGGACAACGGGACTATGGCGGACACTCCCATGGAAGTTCTGCCATGCACGCCTGCGGCACCCTCACATCGGCACACTTCTGATAGGCCCCAACCCCGCTTACGGCCTGTTCCCAGTCCGCGAGCGGTCTCCTCGATCGCTCACGGACTGGTGCACGGTTCGTTGTGCGAAAGCCCTTCCCCGGGCACCCGTGTATCCCGGAAGGACGGACTAGCCTAAGCACGCCGACGTGGTGCTATTGGAATCGCGGGGGTCCGTTCAAGAACAGGGGCATCTTCGTCAAGGAGCCGGATGTTACCTGGCGAGCAGTCGCTCGGCTCGTTCCCGCAGGGTCGCCTCGATCGTTCCCTGGAAAGGCTTCGCCGCCCAGGGGTAGTCGCCGGTAATCGCCACGTCGGTGTCGCTCACCGCCAGCGTACCGGCCATCCTGAACCCCATCGCCTGGAACGAGAAGGAGCCGCCATCGTCGGTCCAGTTCTCCTCGAGGTTGGTGATGCGGTCTCCATACTGCTGCTTGACCTGGGCGAGGATCCCCTTGATCCGGGTCAATGCCTCATCCTTGCCAAGCTCATGCCCAACGGTCACCGTGCTCTTTGGCATCGAACCTCCCTGCTGTCACCTTGCGGCCGGAACCCTCGTTCGCGGTACTGCTTGCATGCTGAACAATACCCGAGGTGGGGCCCGTCCCGGACCTATTCGATCCGGTCAGTGGCTCCAACCGCTGTCGCCAGCGGAACGCCGGTCGTGGGGCTTGACGCATGGGCGACCGAACTTCGCGGTATCCGACCCGCCCGATATGCCAGTCGACCGGCTTCGGTTCCGAGCCGCATCGCGGTCGCCATGGTGACGGGCTGATCCGCCCGGGCGATGGCCGTGTTCACAAGCACTGCCGCCGCACCCATCTCCATCGCCAACGCCGCATCGGACGGTACGCCGATTCCAGCGTCCACCACGACGGGAACCGAGAC
>DASYVY010000294.1:0-3321 GCA_035936535.1 Thermomicrobiales bacterium
AGTGCGGACAGGTCCGACGTTGATCTGCTCGCCTCGAATACCTGCTCCAGCGTCAGCAGAAAAAGCCCACGCTTGCTGCCGAACGCCTTGTACAGGCTCCCGCGATGAACGCCCGTCGCCGTGACGAGGTCGTCGATCGACGTGCCCTCATAACCCGTGTGAAGAAATGTCCTGGCCGCGATGGTGACCACGTTGGCCTGGTTGAACGATCGTGTCCTGCCCATCTCTACATCCTACCCATTGAAGAACGATCGTTCAACTATATCGGCGAATGCCAAGGATAGCTAGGGTCCTGTAGGAGCGAAGGCCTGAGAACAGTCAATAGGTTTCGTGATCCGGAAGGTTCGACGTTTGGCGAGGCACCCCTGAAGTCTTCTGGACGTCGGCACCGACACAGGAGCAGGGAAGAGGCGGAACGGATCGAGTGCTCCAACTGGCTTGCTCCGATCTTCCGTCGCCGGCGTATGGTCAAGGACCTGTCCGCCAGGTTCTCCGCTGACACGAATGATGAAATTGACCACCACCCTCTCCATTCACTCCGCTCCCCATCATGCTAAGGTGCGACAAACAAGGTGAATCAACGTCAGTCACGGTGAGGGGTGCTCCATGGCTCGATACCGAGGTGTCCTGTTCGTACCGGTGCTGATGCTCGTCGCCATCATGGCCGCGTCCTGGCAGGCGCCCGTGGCGGGTCTCCAGAACGGTGCCACCCCTACCGGAAGCCCAATGGCATCGCCGGTGGTCGCGACCGGTATCGTCCTCCTGGCGGCGGACCAGGCACCGAACGGCCTGGTCGTCATCGACGACCGGGAGCGCTCGCTCGACGAGATCACCGCCAACTTCAGCGACCCCGCCGCCGCCCGTGAGCGATTCCTCGCCTGGGGGTGGCAGCGCAACAGCATCCGTGCCTTCAACGTGCCGGCGGGAACATCGCTCGACCCGAGCTTGATCGACGGAGTCTATATCAGCGTTCACGAATTCGGATCATCCCGGGCCGCGGCCGAGGCACTCGCTTATTCATTCGACGTCCAGGCTGCGGCGACCGAACTGAGCGAGATGCCGATCGAGCCGCTGGGGGATTCCTCCCGAGCGCTCTACGGACGTGTCGCCTACGGAAACGAGATCACGATCTATGTCCAGCGGGACAACGTGCTCGTTCGCCTGTCCGCCTCCTCGCCGGAAGGGGACCCGAGAGCGGAAGCCCTTGCTCTCGTCCGAACGATGCTGGAGGCATCGCCCGCCGAGTAAGGAGCGGAGAAGGGGCATCCTTTCGCCTTCATCATGATGCGCACCGGAAAGCAAGGTTCGGTGCCGCGATCCAGCCGATAGGTGCGGAAGTCGCAGGTCCACGTCTCAAGTACACGGTCGCCCAAAGAGGTTGGTCCGCTCCCGCGACATCGCGCCACAGCACCCGCTGCTGAGACAGGTGCGGCCTGACCGATTCGTGGCATCGCTGATGCAACAGTGCGGCTACCATCCCGTCCTGATGTCTGGCGAGGCGACCAGACCGCGATTCTCAAGAAGGGAAGCACCCCATGGCGACAACGCTCCAACCAACCCGGCAGCTAGGTTCCACCGGAATCACGGTTCCGGTCCTTGGATACGGAACGGCGCCCCTTGGCAAGCCGGATGTCTCCCGGGACCATGCCGAGCGCTGCCTCAATCATGCCATCGACCGGGGGATCACCTACCTGGACACCTCTCCCGACTACGGCAGCGAGCCACATGTGGGTGCCGTGATGCGCACCCGCCGTGACGAGGTCTTCCTTGCGACCAAGGTGAACCGGCGCAGTAGGGAGGGTGTGCTTGATGAACTCCGGGAATGCCTGGAGCGGCTCCAGACCGACCATGTCGACCTGATTCAGGTCCATGCGGTCAACGCCTGGGTTGATTTGGAGCAGGTCCTCGCACCGGATGGAGCGCTCGCCGGCCTCGAGGATGCGCGATCGCAAGGGCTGGTCCGCTTTATCGGCATCACCGGCCACGCCCGGCCGGAAATCCTTGGCCATGCCTTGAGCCAGTACGGTTTCGACACCGTGTTGGTGGCACTCGGGATGGCGGATCGCCTCGTGACCAGCCCGGAAACGTTCGTTCTACCCAGGGCCGTGAAGGGCAACGTCGGCGTTATCGCAATGAAGGTGTTTGGCCACGGCACATTTGCCAACCGGGAGCTGGCCTTGCGCTACTCGCTTGGGCTGCCCGGCGTCTCCCTGGCGATCGTCGGCATGGACAATGTGGAGCAGATCGACGAGAACATCGAGCTCGCCGCCAACATCCGTCCGCTCGACGAGGATGAGGAGCAACAACTCGTGGCCGAGGTGCGGCCGCTGGTGGAAAAGGATAGCGAGGACAGCCAGCAGGGGGAGAGCGACCTGTTCTGGCTGCATGACACCAAGGTCATGGGCTGGCAGGAGCAGGACGAGCCCGCACTGGTCCGCTACTGATGAACCGCTGACCGGCGATCCGGCAATGGCTCGCCGATGCCGGGACCGAAATGCCTTAGCCGATGCTGGCGACGGATGGGAACGATCCACCACAGCATCAGGATGACCGACGCCAGCACGCCGGCAATTCCCCACAAGACCCACCGCCCGGAAACAACCGCCGACACCACGAGCTGGGTGGCGAGGATCAGGGCGATCGATAACGGCACGAGCCCGGCGACGATCAGCTTCGTCGCCTGGTTCTTGAACCCCTCGCGGTTGCGAAGAGGCCGTTGCAGCCGGTGGTGTGCGGCGGGCGCCGTGAACAGCACCAGGCTCAGCACCGAGCAGAGAAAGGTCACGAGGTAGACGATCTGCTCCTCATCCCGGACCTGTGAGAATCCGCCGTTGAACGGCAGGATGATCAGGAACGCCGTCAGCGTCTGGGCGCCCGGCAGGAGCACCCGCAACTCCTGAAGCAGGTCGGAAAGGTCCCCGTCGTCCTTGTCCGGGAGATCCTGGGAAACGAGGGCTTCAGGTTCGGATTTGGTGACGACGGCATGCACGGGGTGGCGGGGCCTCCTGCTGTCTGGAGAATCGTTAACCCGGTGTTAACCTCCATGATAGCCGCTCCGGGACATCGGGGCTCCTGATCCAGCCCACGCTTCAGCACCCCCGGCGTCCTTGACGGACACCGGGGGTGCTGTGGGCCAACAATCGGATGAGCGCGAGAAAGCCAGATTGCCGCACCGGGATGGTCAGCGGGCCGCCTGCTGCGTTCCCGCGTTGAACACGGTCTTCCAGCTTGGCTTCTGGCCGTACATCAGGACCCCGACCCGGTAAACGCGACCAGCAAACAAGATCGCCAGCACCACCGTCAGCGCCAGCAGGGCCAAGC
>DASYVY010000295.1:0-2747 GCA_035936535.1 Thermomicrobiales bacterium
GCGTTGTAGAGCGCGCCAAGGACGAGGATCGCGGTGCCGTGATGCTGGTTGGAGAAGACCGGGATGTCGGCCGCTTTGTCCAGGTTGTCCGCAATCGTGAACGCCCTCGGCGACGAGATGTCGTCCAGGCAGATCGCACCGAACGTCGGCGAGATCGAGACCCCTGTCTCGACGATCTCCCCGACATCATGGGTAGAGACACAGATCGGGAAGGCATCGATTCCGGCGAATGTTTTGAAGATGACGCTCTTGGCCTCAGCAAGGGGAATGGCGGCTTCCGCCGGCCCACTCTCGCGACCGAAGATGTCCGATCCATCGGTGAGAATCGCGACCGTGTTGCCACGGCAGGTCAGGTCGTATGACCGCAGGGGGTCCCGGTGGATCTCGAGGCAGGCATCGGCGACACCTGGCGTGTAGACCAGCGAGAGGACCGAGCGGTCCCGGATCGGGACCTTGCTGGCGACCCCGATCAATCCGCGGTACCGGCGACGGTAGTCCAGCCCCTCGTCATCGGCGTCGTAGGTGAAGGCGCCCTGGCTGCTCACGTCAATGGTGTCCGGCCGGCGAACGGAGGGCTGATCGGCCACGACCGTTTCTCCTGGCGGATTGGCGGGCTGCTCGGAAGCCACCTGAACGTCGGCCTCAGGAGCGTCATTGTCAGAAGGGTCTGTCGTCCTTGATGTCGTCTGCGCCATGGTTTGTCCGTTCGATGCAGGGCCAATCGGAAATGGTCGTCTAAGCGGTCGCGGGCCGCCATGCATGTACCGCAGCGGTGAGCCCGGGTCAACAAGATCGGCGACTTCACCATGCGGATGCGTTGGCTAGGAACCGGCAGGTTAAGGACAGCACGCTTACGTCTGCGGCAAGACACGGTGTATTACCGTGCGAGACGCTCGGTCTCCTGGCTGCTCCGCATATGGTGTCACGACCATGTGTGACAGCGCCCATGGTACACCGATCCGACGTTGCCACGGCATCAATCCGCGACCATGGTGTGCCCGGCACCGGTCACGCAAAAAGCGGAGCACCGGATAACCGGTGCTCCGCTTGATGGTCATCGGTAGATCAGTTGGCGGGTGTTCCGATCGGGACGTCTGCACCGGCACCCGTCGCTGGGGTGGCCGCGCCAGCGCCTGGAACCGGAGTCGCCGCACCCGTCACCGGGGTGGCTGCGCCAGCGCCTGGAACTGGAGTCGCCGCAGCGCCGCCTGGCACCGGAGTTGGGCTGGCCGCGCCACCGCCCGCCGCCGGAGTCGGACTTGCCGCGCCAGCACCAACGGTGGGGCGCACCAATGTTCCGCCGGTCTCCGCCTCGGTAGCGGCTTCCGTTTCTTCGTCAGTGGCCGCCTCGGTTTCCTCGCCAGCAATCTCCTCGGTTTCCTCGATCGCCCCTACGGGAGCTTCTTCTTCGTCTTCGCCCCCGCACCCGACAAGCAGGATGGCGCTCAGACCAAGAGCAGCCAGACCGGACGCACGACGACCTTTGGCAATGAACGAACGCGAAATAGACACTGACTCACCTCCCAAGACAGCCCAAGACACGTAAACCCCATTTCTGGAAAACGAGGACCCCATGAGCCATTTCACAGTATTCGAAGTTGTCCGGCGGCACTACCTGCACCGCGACAGTGATCTCCGAATCGCTGGCAGCTCCAGCCGGACCCGTAAGGTACATGTTCGCCATGACATGGTTCGGACGCCAAGTGCTTCACGAAACATGCGGCAATACAGATGCCCTGCAGGGATTCGGCCTTCCCAAGGCTTGATTCTACACGGTTCCCAAGGATTGAACACCCGCGGAGAGACATCCCGGACCGCGTCAACCCTCATGAAGTCGCTCCTGCACAGGCGATTCTCCCTCTACGTCAGGCTCCGCACCACGCGTGCCTCCATCCACAGGCATGTCATGATTCACGAATGTCGGGCCCACGGCTTGCTACGGTCGCGCTCACTCGGATGCTGGCGATCGGTCGTTGCGTGATGACGTGATAGGTCGCTGACTCGCCATTGTGGTCGAAGTGGGTTCCCGTTGACCCTCGCGTCACTCCAGGAGTACTGCCCGGATGTCTTCAGCCGTGCCCGATCCATCGTTCGAACGCGAGCTCGCCGTGGCCATGGATGCAGGTCGCCAGGCAGCGGACGTCATTCTCGGCTTCTACAATGCCGGCTCCACCGGGACCTATGCCAAAGGGGACGGGTCCCCGGTGACCGACGCGGACCTGGCCTCCGACGCGGTCATCCGGCGTGTCCTCACCGGTGCGTTTCCGGACGATGCCCTGCTGACCGAAGAAGGAGCACGGGACGAGCGGCGCCTGGGCGAGCGCCGGTGCTGGATCGTGGATCCAATCGATGGAACCGCGCAGTACGTTGCCCGCACCGGCCTCTTCGACGTGATGATCGCGCTTGTCGTCGACGGTCGTCCGGTAGTGGCTGTAAGCGTTCACCCTGTGAGCGGGCGCGTCCATGCCGCGATTCGCGGCCAGGGAGCCTGGCGATACGATTCTGATGGAAATCGCGTCCGGTTCTCCATCCAGCCATCTCCCACACCGCCGCGGCTCGTGTCGTCCAAGTGGTACGGCGGCAGGGACAGCAGCGCCGCGCTCGTCCGCATCAGCGCCGCGGTTGGCGCCTCTCCGCCTCCGGTGCTCGAGGTCGGGTTCCAGGCACGGGCGTTCGACGCTACCGAGCGAACGTATGACGCGTTCATCGGGCTGCCGCCCCCGTCCCGGATTTCGATCGCGCAGGAG
>DASYVY010000296.1:0-11048 GCA_035936535.1 Thermomicrobiales bacterium
GGGTGACGCATTCCCCCTGCTCGATCTCTCCAGCGGCGATCCTGACTCGACTGGAACCAGCGCCACTGCCTACGACTACTGGCTCAGGATCCGGACCGGTGACGGGACGGAGGGATGGGTCCGTGGCGCTGTCCCGTCCGATCGCGAGACCGGCGCCGATGGGCGGCCGTCCGCGCTGGACTGGCCCTTCCTGATCGTGCCGGCTGGCTGAACCGCGTCGGTGTCCCCGTCGGACCAGCACGACAGCGCGGGTGACACCGTACGTGCCACCCGCGCTACCGGCTAACGCACCCAACGGTTCCTTCTCGGGACCTGTCAGCCGCTGGGTCGGACGATCAGGCGACTGCCTCCAGGAGCGTTCCGGAGCCAGCAAGATCCTCCCGGATTGCGGTCAGCTCATCGATTTCCCGCTGCTGGTCCTCGATGACGCGCTCCGCGATGTCCCGTATCTCATCGTGGGTCGCCTGTTGCAACGCGGTGTTTGACGCCGCGATCGCGCTCTGGTGATGGGGAATGGTGAGGTCGATGAACGCGAGGTCGGGGTCGGCCGATGCGCAGAAGGTGGCAACCAGGGCATCGGCATCCATCATCGGCATCATCTCGTTCATCGGCATGGACATGCCGCCCATCATCTGCATCATCGCCGCGTCGTCGACGGGCATCGGATCGGCGCTGCCGTAGAACTGCTCCCGGTACCCCCGAAGCTCGTCGATCTCGGCGGTCTGCGCCCGGATGATGGTCCCGGCAAGTGACTGAAGTCGCTCATCGGTCAGGCGTGGAAGGGCAGCCTGCGCCAGGGCAATGATGCTCCCGTGGTGCGGGATCATCATGTCGATGTAGCTCTGGTCGAACTCCGCCGACGCCGCGGGCGTGGCCATGGCGCCGTGGTCCATTCCAGCCATCGGTGTAGCCATCGGATCCATCGGCGTGGCCGCCGGTGTGGCAGCGGTGTCGCACGACGCGGCAACAGGGGTTGCTTGCTGGCGGACCGCGACAGCCTCGCCACGAAGCGACACGAGTGCCGTCAGCAAGATCAGGGTGACCGCGGCAACATGCCAATGTCGGTGCTTCGTCATTTCAGGTGCTCCTATGATCAGGGCGAAAACATGGGTGGAAGATGAACCGGAGGACATGTCCTCGTCGGTTGCATCATGTTGTCGGCCTAAATCAGGTACACCTGGAACATGGCCCGCACGATCTCCGGCGGCGCGGTCGGCTCGCGCCACCAGTCGTCAAGGGGCACCTCGGCAGGCCACACCGCTTGCGCGATGGGGACAGGAGCGGAGGTGGCTTCGAGATCCGGTGCACCGCCCACACGCAGCACCCGAAGACGGATTGAGGAGCATTCCCTGAGGCCGGTTTCATGCCCGGCTCCAGGGTCCTGGGCTGCGGCGTGATGCCCGGCGCTTGCGTGGACGTCCGATCTTGCGGCGTGGTGATGCCGGGAATGGACGCCGTTGTCCTGTGGGACGGACAGGGCATGGACGTTCCCGACCATGAGAGCATCGTGCCCGAGCAACGCCATCCCGATGAGGAGGGCAATGCATGTTCCCCAACGGCGCTTCACGGTTCCGCGCATGAACGATGTCCCTGGCATTCGATCGACCCCGGTACTCCGGCGTTCCCGCTGTCGCCGCACGACCCGTGCCCGATCTCTGGCCAAAGGCTCCGTTCGACGCTGATCATTCAGAGGGCACTGGTGACGGGTGACGGTGGTGGTGGAAGAGCGACGGTATGGAGAGCCACGGCCGGCGGAAGGACGCGGGAACGGGCTACGACGGGAAGATCACCGGGAACCGGAGTGGATTCACGTTCCGAGAGTCCCCCCCGGTTCCCGGGACCGGATGAAATCAGGCGTTGATTTCGGCCAGCTGGCCCTCGATCAGGCTCGCCAGCTCCTGCATCCCTTCTGCGTCGAAGATCAGGCGCGCGCCGGCGGCCCCGAAGAGCTCCGGCAGCGGGCGCGAGCCGCCGAGGGCAAGCGCGGCGCGGTAATCGGCGGTCGCTTTGGCTTGGTCCTGGAGGCTGTTGCGCCAGACCTGGAGCGCGCCGAGCTGCGCGATCGCATATTCGATGTAATAGAACGGGTAGAGGAAGATATGCAGCTGCTTGTACCAACGGGCGGTGCGCTCGGCCTCCAGGCCGCTCCAGTCGATGCCTGGATCAAAGCGTTGCCAAGTCTCGACGAACTTCGCATCCCGGGCGTCCCGGTCGGCCGCGGCGGGATCGGTGTAGAGCCAGTGCTGGAATGCGTCCACCGTAGCCACCCAGGCGAAGATCGCGAGCACGCCATCCAGGTGCTCGGTGCGCGCCCGGATGTAGTCCTCGTCGTTGTAGAAGCCGCCATCCTCCTGCCGGAGATAGGGGGAGGAAAGGAGCTCCATCGCCATCGAGGCGACCTCGGCCATCTCGCTCCCGGCGTGGCGTTGGAAGACATACGGCAGGGCCGACGCTTCGAAGCCGTGGAAGGCATGACCCGCCTCGTGTAGAAGGGTGCGGACATCGCTGCCAACGCCAGACGCGTTCATGAAGATGAACGGGCGCTTGCGGTACGGGAACGATGTGCAGAATCCGCCGGGCCGCTTGCCCTTGCGGCTGTCGAGATCGAGCAGAGCCTCGTTTCGCATCGTCCCGAAGTACTCGCCGAAGATGGGATCGACCTTCGTGAAGATCTCCTGCGACTTCGTGTTCATGTCCTCGATCGAGGAATACGGGCGAAGCGCCGGGCGACCGAGCGGGTCAGGTCCCGTATCCCACGGGCGCAGGGAATCCAGCCCCATCTGTGCCTTGCGCTGCTCCAGGCGCCGAGCAATCGCCGGCACGAAGGTTTGCTCGACCGAGGCGTGAAAGGTTTCGCAATCTTCCGGCGTGTAGTCGAAGCGATACTTGGACTCGAATGTGTAGTCGCGGTAGTTCTCGAAACCGGCATTCTTCGCCAGTTGCTGCCGGGCCTTGAGCTGCGCATCGAAGATATCGGCCAGGGTATCGCGCTGCTCGATATATGGCTTGAACTGCAATCGCCAGGCACGCTCGCGCACGTCACGGTCGGGGTCGAGCATGAACGGGTTGAGGCGCGGCAGGGGGACTTCCTCCCCTTCCCACTCGACGGTCATGCCGCCGGTCACCTTGTTGTACCGGGCGTTGAGCTGCTGCAGCTCCTGTTCGAGGGGGATGTTCTCCTCCCGGAAAATGTCCATGCTGGTCTTCAGCCGGCGCAGTGGCGCGATCAGGTCCTCGCTCTTGTACCCGGTGTCGAGGAGTTTCTTTCCGAGCAGCACGCGCTGCTCGGCAACCTGCGGCCCGATCTCGCTGGAGAAGCGCAGGTAGGCCTCTTCCTTGTTCGGATCCGCGGTATCGATGGACGCCTCGACGTTCGCGACGGACGACGCCTCCATCAGCGCCGAGTCCAGTGCATTCCAGTCTTCAAGCCACTGCTCGATGCCCGATGTGTCCCCCGCCTCGAGCGGACGCGCCAGCAGCTCGTCGTATAGCGGCTTGATGTCGTCCCAGTGCGCATCGGTAAACTGGTCTGGCGTCGGTGCCGCGGATTGAACAACCATCGATCATCTCCCAAAGGAATGCGTCGTTGCGTCGCGACCGGTGTCGCCACTGCCATCGTACCCGTGGTCGCGGAATCGTGCATCGGGAGGCTGATATCCATCGAGCATGAGAACCATCAGGTCGTTGTCAACCGGTTCGCCATCGAGAATATCCGCTCGTGGCACGCGACCACAGCGAACGAAGCCCGCCCGTTCGTAGGCGTGAATCGCAACGGTGTTGGCGGTCGTGACGGTCAGATGGATCTGGAGCACCCCTGGAATATGGCGGGCATGGTTCAACACCGCGTCAAGGAGTCGACTGGAGATGCCGTGCCCTCGTGCCTCCGGCACAACGTAGACGCTGACAACGTTCCTGCGGTGCGCGTTCTTCGCCCGTGGCTCCCGGAAAAACCCGATCATTCCAACCAGATTCCCGGTGCCATCGACCGCGACGAAGGTAGCAGTGCCCGCCGTCGCCATTCGCTGTCGCAGGATCTCGTGCGCCGCTTCAAGCGGGAGAGCGATGGCTTCTGCGTACGGCTGGCCGAACGCATCCGGATGCTCCCGGAGCGCGCGCAGGCGGAGTTGCCAGCACGCCGAAATGCGATCCTGGGTGAGCGGCTCGATTCGTAGCCCGTCAGGGACAGGTTCGCTCATCGCGCCGATCCTCCCGGCCGGAAACGCGCCGCCAGGACCGGGGGGATGGACGGCACACTCGCCCATTCGAGCATTGATCGGGGCTCCGGGACGGGCGGGAAAGCGGGCTCTGCGACACCGTCCATGACCAACCCCGCGTTGAAGGCGGCGTTGAGGATATCGCTCAGCGGGCGGTGGAAGCTGAAATGGCTCTGGGGTTGATCGTCCAGGCTGATGTCCCGGCCGGGCGCGACATCGAGATAGCTATCGACCCGAATCGCATGCCGGATCGTTCGCTGCCCGCCCGTCGCATCCTCTTCGGCGATCAGCCGGCTTCCGGCGTGGTTAAAGCAGGGGTGGGAAATGGTGAAGACAAAACGGCCATCGGGCTTCAGGAGCTGCGGGATGGCCCAGAACAGCGGCTCGATCGCGACCATGTCGGTCAGTGCCATATTGCAGACAACCGCGTCAAAGGCATGGTCGCCGAGCGAGCGCAGCTGACCCTCGACGGTCGCGTCGATAACGCGATAGTCGATCTCGGGGCCGCTCGCTTCGCGGGCGCGGGCGCGCCGGATAAATGCCTCGGCGAAGTCGCAGGCCAGGACATGGACGCCCTTGCCCGCCAGGTGACGGGCAAAGGCGCCATTACCACAGGCAACATCGAGAATCCTCTGGCCCGATTCCGGTCTCAGCAACCCTTCGACCGCCGGGGCGATCAGCCGGGTGTGCAGGTCGTCTCCGTCGCCGATCCGCTCGTCCCAGAACGCGGCGTTGTGCTCCCATATCTCGCGTGTCCGATGGACGAGATCGCGCCGGGAGATCCCGTGTGTCATGGCGTAGCCCTTCCCGGAGTTCGGTACCGCGCGAACTGGTTTGCAAGGGGAGGTCAGATCACGCCGCCGCCGATCGCCAGGCGGAAGAGCGTGATGCAGAGCAGCAGGACCGATGCGACCAGCCCGAACTGGGCGATCGGCGTATCCGGTCGCTCACGCAAGGCGAGGTAGCAGAAGACCGCTCCAAGGATGGAAAGCGGAAGCGAGGTGAACCAGTTCAGCCAGCCAAGAAAGGGGATGAGCCCCACGGCCAGGAACAGGCCGGCCAGCACGCTCAATGCGCAGCCAAACGTCGCCATCGTGCACTCCAGTCGGTCCGGTTTCGCGGTCGCCCTCGGGAACCTGCCGTAACCGTGACGTCACCACGGATGTCCAGTCTGTCATATCCGTCATCGTGATGTCATCGCCCCGTCGCACTGTCGCCGCCCAAGGGCGCGTCCAATTCCCGCGTTCCGGCCTGCCTCGGCGCGGATGGGGTAAAATACAAGCATGCGGACCAGATCGCTCCCGACCGTGACGGCATGTTGCAACCGCATGGAGCGAGTTGGCGACACGGTGTTCCCTGGGAAACGGCGTGTGGAGTATGGGCTTCCGCGCGGACCCGGGAAACGATCAGGAGCCACCAGGCAGCAGCCATGGCTCGTCAGGTGATCTTCACGACCAGTAGTGGCCAGGGGTCGGCTCAATGCCGCCCGCGTCCGCTTTGTGGGATGTGAAGGCGTCATCGGCGGAAAAGAGGTATCAGGTTTTGGCGAAAAAGGCACAAGCACGCCGACCCGTGCGGGGCGGTGGCGCACCGACGACCACAACTACCCCTCCGGCGGAGAGTGGACCGCGACGAACGAATCCGGATGCGATCGCCGTCGAGGGGCGCGTCATCGATGCGCTTCCCAACGCCATGTTCACGGTCGAGCTCGAGAACGGTCATTCGGTGCTCGGGCACCTTGGTGGCCGGATGCGGAAGAACTACATCCGTGTGCTCCCCGGCGACCGCGTTGTCGTGGAGCTTTCTCCATACGACCTGACGCGCGGGCGGATCACCTTCCGGCATCGATAAGCCGGGCTGGTCCGGATCCGGGATCCGGCATCATCGCCTCGGCCTGTCCAAAGAACTCCATGTTTTACAGCGGCGCCGGGGTACACTCGCCCCGGCGCAATGACGTGTGCTGACCCTGGCCTCGTCGAGAGGTACGAGCGGACGTGTGCCCGCTCGCCGGAGCGACTCCGGGGACGTCCAGAAACGAGCAGCTTTGTGAGATCGTGGCGAGCCTGGCTCGGCATCGCAATCAGCGCCGTGTTCCTCTACGTCGCCTTCCGGGGCCAGGACATCGGTGACCTCCGGCGAGCGGTAGGCGCCGCGAACCTGTGGTGGCTGCTCCCGGCGCTGGTCCTGTACTTCATCGGGGTCTGGGTTCGGGCCACCCGCTGGAGCGTCCTGATCCAGCCGCTGGCCGATGTCAACAGTCGCGCGCTCTTTCCGATCGTCGTTGTCGGCTACATGGCGAACAACGTCCTGCCATTGCGCACCGGGGAGCTTGTGCGGGCCTATCTGATCCGGCGCAACTACGGCGTGCGGAAAACATCGGTGCTGGCGACCATCGCCGTGGAGCGCATCTTCGATGGTTTCACGTTACTGGCGTTCATGCTCGCCGCGACATCGTTCGTCTCGTTCACCAGCGAGTTGCAACACCTGGCCATCATCGCCTTCGTGCTCTTCACCGGGTTGCTGATCGGCCTGTTCCTGCTCACGCTCGGTGGAGATCTGCTTGACAGGCTGCTGCAGGTCCTGCTGGGACCGCTGCCCCCCAAGGTGGCCGATACGGTCGAGCGATTGACGGAATCGTTCCTCGGCGGTCTCGGTGTGTTCAGGAAACGGCGAGACCTGTTTGCGGTCGCGTCCCTTTCGGTCCTCGCCTGGCTCTTCGAAGCATCGATGTACTACACGATCGCCCGAGGATTCGGACCGGCCATCCGCGAAACGATGGGGATCGCGGCGACATTGATGACCACCGGTGTCGCCAACATGGCGACCCTCATCCCTTCCTCCCCCGGGTACATCGGACAGTTCGAATTCGGCGTGCGGCTGGTCCTCAACGGGGCGCTCCGGGTCCCTGAGACGCAAGCCCTCGCCTATGCCATCCTGGTCCATGCCGCCCTCTATTTTCCGATCACCATCTGGGGCGTCGTCGAATGGTCACGGCAACAGTTCTCGTTCTCCGAAATCCGGGACCCGGACGACGAGGGCGATGGCACCGTCTCCGTTGGCACAGCCCGGGATGCCATCGAACCCGTCCCTGGTCCAACGCGACGACCGGCCTGAGCGGAGCATCCGCCGGAAGTCACATCCTGCAACCAGGGCAACACTCTCTGAGGCAAAAGAGCGGCGCGATGAATCGTCTCGCGGGGAGCGGTGGCGAGAGAACGCCCACCGCCGAACGGGCGGATAGACGACCCACGACATCGACACCGGTAAAGAGGCGCGATCGAGATGGAGATCTGGCAAGCAATCGTTCTCGGAATCGTCCAGGGGCTCACCGAGTTCCTGCCCATCTCGTCGTCTGGCCACCTGATCATCTTCCCCTGGCTTCTCGAATGGGAATCGGCTGGATTGGCCTTTGACGCCGCGATCCATCTCGGCACGCTGACCGCCGTCGTCGTCTATTTCCGCGCCGAGATCGTCCGCATGATCGCGGCAATTCCGCACGCGCTGTCCAATCCCTTGGAGCTGCTCCTGCGGCCCACGGAGTTGGGCCATGCCCAGGATGCCGATGCCCGTCTGGGTCTGCTGATCGTGATCGCGACGTTGCCAGGGCTGGTCCTCGGCATTCTGTTCGAAGGCACGATCGACGAGTTCTTTCACACCGACGAGAACTCCGACCGCGCGATCGCGACGATCGCGACGATGCTGATCGTGGTCGGGCTTGTGCTGTACCTGGCGGAACGGATCTCGAAGCGGGGCAAGACGATCGGACGGATGGTCTGGCTCGACGCGGTGATCGTCGGGTTCGCGCAGGCACTGGCGCTGATTCCAGGGACCTCGCGCTCCGGGGCGACGATCACGGCCGGCCTGTTTCGCGGCCTGAGCAGGGCGGATGCGGCCCGGTTTTCCTTTCTGGCCGGGATGCCGCTGATCCTTGGCGCTGGTCTGAAGTCGGTGCTCGACGCCGCCGGCGAGGGAATGAGCGGTCATGAGGTCGCGCTGTTCATCGCCGGGGGAGTCTCGGCGGCGATCGTCGGTTTCATCACCATCTGGGGTCTGCTGCGCTTTCTGGAGCGGCGGAGCACCCTGGTCTTCGTGGTCTACCGGATCCTTTTCGGGATTGGTCTGCTGGTCCTTCTCGCGTTCCGGTGAGTGCAACGGTCACACCATTGCCTTTGTCCCCTTTACCGTGGTCTGTCTTTGCTTGTTCCCCACCTCCTGTACCTCCACCATCCTGAGTGCTGTGTAAGGCTGATCGTCATTTAGAGCGGAGCGATGGGCCGCATCCGCCCAAAGATGATCGCGCAGCGATCAAGCGGGAGCGGTCCATCAGTGGCTTCGCCACTGCCTATGATGAATCTCAGCAGCTGCGTCGCGCGAAGCGCATCTGACGATGTCAGATCTCTCTGCTGGCGGCACGGGATCTGCTCTGCGGACCGGCTCCGCCGGGAGACTCTCCGCTGCGCTCAGAGTGACGGAGGCGGGAGGGTCAAGAGGGCGTCGAACCTGACACAGTGCGTTGGACAGCGCACTGAGTAGACTGTCCAACGCTTTCTGTCGTCGCTTCCTGCCGTCATCCAGAGGGAGCGATGGGCCGCATCGCACCGTGGCCGCTGGATTGGTGCGCAATCCCCGCTGCGTGGATGTGGCTGCCCATCAACGGCTACCGGAGCCATTCGCTGCGCTCAGGGCAGGCAGAGGGTCGCCGCTACACGTGCGAAAACCGCGTCTGTCGGTACAGATGGTCGCACGATCTGCCCCGGCGACAGGGACGCCGGGTGATATACGTGTGCTTGCACGTACACACGTCCGATCGTATCATTAGGTCATGAACGAGTGTATGACCGCACACACGAGCCAGATGGGCGCCGGGAGCGGGTCAATGGACAGTCAACGAGACACCATCGACTGGGACGACGATTGCGAATGTCTTCATCCGCGATCGGTCATGGAGGCCAGGTGGGCGCTTGGCGAGGCGGCGACACCGGAAGCGATCGCGGAGATCTTCGCGACCCTTGGCGATCCCACACGGATGCGCGTTCTGATCGCGCTCGGCGATCGCGAGCTCTGCGTCACCGATCTCGCCGCCGCGACCGGAGTGAACCGGACCACCATTTCCCACCAGCTTCGCGTGCTGCGGCAGCGTCGGATCGTCCGCCGGCGCCGCGCCGGGAAGGTGGTGTATTACGCGCTGGATGACGACCACATTACGGCCTTGTTGCGGCTGGCGAGCGCCCATGTCGGGGAAGCTCCGGTCGGCCTGGCACCAGATCGGGTTTCGGCATGAGCGCGACGAGCGACCGTCCGGCACTGGTCTTCGATGTCGCCGGGATGGATTGTGGTGACTGCGCCCGGAGCGTCGAACGCGCCGTCGGCCGGCTTCCCGGAATAGAGCGGGCGGAAGTCAACTTTGGCTCGGCCACGCTGACGGTGGTCCAGGCGGAGAAAGCCGGGGAAACGGATATCGGGCGGAGTGTGCGCCGGGCCGTCGATCGCGCCGGGTATACGGCGAGCCTGCGGCGTGATGGACAGATCGTACGGACCATTCGTGAGCCGTGGTGGCGAAACCGGAAGCTCGTTCCAGCCATCGTCGCGACGGTGCTCTGGTTTGTGGCGTTTGTCGTCGGTCAGCTGGCCGGGCAGGGAGCCGCCTCAACGTCGCTCTATGCCGTGGCGATCGCGGCCGGTGGAGCGCCAATCGCCCGCGCCGGGCTGGCGTCCTTGCGGTCACTCCGGTTCGACATGAATGTGCTGATGTCGATCTCCGTGGTCGGCGCGGCGCTGCTGGGTGAATGGTCCGAAGCGGGCCTCGTCGTCGTGCTCTTCTCGATTGGCACGACGCTCCAGAGCGTCACCTTTGATCGGACCCGGCGAGCGATCCGGGGATTGCTCGATCTCGCGCCAGACGAGGCGAACGTCGTCCGCGACGGCGTCGAGATGACGGTTGCGGCCTCATCGCTCATGGTGGGCGACGTGGTTGTCGTGCGGCCGGGCGATCGCCTGCCTGCTGACGGCGATATTCTGGAAGGGCGATCGGCGCTGACCCAGGCGGTGATCACCGGTGAATCGATGCCAGCCGATCGGGGACCCGGCGACCCGGTCTACGCCGGGACGATCAACGGGGCAGGGATGTTGACGATTCGGGTGTCGGCGTTGGCATCGGAGTCCATGCTGTCCCACATCGTCCACCTGGTGGAGAAGGCGCAGGGCAGCAAGGCGCCTTCGCAACAGCTCGTTGACCGGTTTGCCGCCGTCTACACACCGCTTGTCGTCGCGATCGCTGCGCTGCTGGCGATTGGCGGATACCTGTTCGGCAACGGGGGAGACTGGCTGTACCGCGCGCTTGTCCTGCTGGTGATCGCCTGCCCGTGCGCGCTCGTGATCTCGACCCCGGTGTCGATCGTCTCCGCGATCGGGGCCGCGACCCGGAGCGGCATCCTCGTCAAGGGCGGTGCCGCGCTGGAAGACATGGGCCGGATCCGGACGATCGCATTCGACAAGACGGGCACGTTGACCTTCGGTCGCCCATCCGTGGCGGCGGTCATGCCGTTTGGCGGCGTGACCGAATCGGATGTGCTCATTGCCGCGGCGGCGGTCGAACGCGCATCGGAGCATCCCCTGGCCCATGCGGTCGTGGCCAGGGCACTGCATGACGACCTGCTTCTGCCTACCGCATCCGAATTCCAGGCCATGCCCGGGATGGGAGCGCAGGCCACGGT
The DNA here is from genome assembly GCA_035936535.1 of Thermomicrobiales bacterium. Lineage (GTDB taxonomy): Bacteria > Chloroflexota > Chloroflexia > Thermomicrobiales > UBA6265 > CADCWJ01. Next base: position 10,928 of record DASYVY010000296.1, read on the forward strand.
CAACGGTGCATCGATCGCGGTTGGGAGCGAGCGATTCATCACCGGCATGCACCTTGACCAAGCGGCGGACGCCTGGCTCCGGGAAACGGGGGATCGTCATGCTACTCGCGGCGAATCCCTG
>DASYVY010000297.1:0-3078 GCA_035936535.1 Thermomicrobiales bacterium
TACTGATACCCGGACCCTCCCGGCTGCTGTTGCCTGATGAAGTCCTGAAAATCGCCCTCCTGGCCGCCGGCGCTCCGGGCCGCCTCCCACTGTTCGTAGTCTCGCCAACGAGGCCCCAGTTCATCGTAGGCGCGGCGCTTCTCCGGGTCGGAGAGGACCTCGTATGCCTCGGCGACCTGCTTGAAATGCTCTTCGGCTTCCGGCTTCCCCGGATTGAGATCGGGATGATGCTGCCGGGCGAGCTTCCGATAGGCGGAACGGATCTCCTTGTCGGAAGCGGTTCGCGGCACTTCGAGGGTCGCGTAGTAGTCCTGGAACTCCATCGGTCCCTTGACCTCCAGGGTGCGTGCCGCCGGCGGTCAGACCCGGCGGTGTGGTGCATACCGATGTTCTCTGTTGTCGCCACGTCGTCAATCGTATCACCGTCCCATGGCTGGCAGCGCTTGTCCGAACGCGCCACCTATGACCATGGCAGTGAACGGCACCGGTCACTGCCAGGTGTGCCTCCAATTTCCCCTATGCACTCCCCTTGAGTTGCCACGCTGGGCGCCGCTTCTTCGATCATCCATCGATGTGCGATCATTTTACGCAATCGCACCCTTGCACTGGTGCAGGCCGCATTGCCTGATCCGTCGATCCGTCCACCGTGCGGCAGCAACCTCTCCATCCGTGCACTTCTCGTGAAAGCATGCCGTGTCGATTCCCTTCTCCCGAGCCGAACCCGTTCCAGCACCCTCGCGCCGCGGGGTGCACCCCGTTTCCGGGAATCCCTACCGGATCCGGGAACCGCACGCGCCATCGCTGACCGAAATCTGGATCATCTCGGCGGTCGTCACGGTCCTGGCGATCCGGGGATTCCTGCATCTGACCGGCTATCCCCAGATCGGAGGCGACAGCTTTCACATCGCCCACATGCTCTGGGGCGGGCTTGGCATGGTCATCGGCTTCGGCATGCTGCTCCTGTTCGCGCACGTTGTCTGGAAGCCAATCGCCGCCTTGGTCAGCGGAGCGGGATTCGGGGCCTTTATCGACGAGCTCGGCAAGTTCATCACCAGGGACAACGACTACTTCTACCAGCCGACGATCGCGCTTATCTACGCGATCTTCATCGTGCTCCTGCTGTTCGCCCGGCTGATCGACCGCCGGCGGGAGCCGACCGCCGCCGACCATCTCCACATCGCCGTCCAGGGCATCCAGTGGCTGGCCATCGGCAAGCTGGACAAGACCCGACAGCTCAACGCCCTGGAGCATTTCGATGCCAGCGGCTCGCATACACCGCTGACCGCGACCTTGCGAGAGCTGCTCGAATCGGCCGAGCTTGTCGAATCCGGCGAGCACTCGCGGATCCTCTACTGGCGGGAACGACTGGCCGCCTGGTACTGGCGGATCGTCGGCAACCACTGGATGGAACGGATCGTGATCGCGGTCTTCGTCCTGAAGGGTGTCCAGATCGTCGGCACCCTGCTGCTGGGCGTCGGGGTTGGCGACTTCACGATCGGCAACGGGCTCACGTTTTCCGAGTGGGGCGCCGTTGCCTCCGCCATCGCCAGCGGTGCGTTCGCGGCCTATGGGCTGGTCCGCCTGGCCCGGCGCGCGCGGATCGCTGCCCTGCACGCCTTTGCCGGAGCGACCCTCATCTCGCTTCTCTTCGGACAGTTCTTCGCCTTCGCGTCGCAACAGCTCGCGGCGATGGGCGGCCTGGTCATCGAGCTCATCATCCTCGGCGGGGTCCGCTTCGCCCTGGCCGCCGAGATGTCGAAGCACTCCGAGCGGGTCGAGCGGGCCGGCACGGCTCACCCCGCTTCCGGAATCGGCCGGATCCTGTAGGATCCTCGATTCCGGGTGACGGCCAACGAAGGGTGATGGACGCGCCGGGCGAGTCAGCGGGGTCGACAGGCCGGATCCACCGGAGAGGACGAGGGAGTCCATGACGCAGCGAATCGGGATCATTGGCGGCACGGGGGTCGAGCGCCCGGATCCGGACGCTGGCGAACGGATCGTCGATACGCCGTATGGTCAGGCCCGGGTCTGGGTCGGCGGGGATCATGCGGACGAGGTTGTCTTCGTCTCCCGCCACGGTGTCGAGCACGACATTCCCCCGCACCGCATCAACTATCGCGCGAACATCGACGCGCTCCGGCAACTCGGGGTCGACCGCGTGCTGGCCACCTTTGCCGTCGGCGGCATCGCGGACGACATTCCGCCCGGGGCGGCGGTCGCGCTCGGTCAACTGATCGACCTCACGCACGGCCGGGAGAGCACCTTTTTCGATGGCGGCGAGAGCGGCCTGCGGCACACCGCGTTCACGGAGCCGTTCTGCTCGTCGTTGCGGGCGGCGATCCTCGATCGGGCCGGTCGACACGGAGTCGCGATGCGCCCGGCCGGGACGTATGCCTGCGCCAACGGGCCACGGTTCGAGACGGCGGCGGAGATCCGGATGCTCCGCCTCTGGGGGGCCGATGTGGTGGGGATGACGGCGATGCCGGAGGCGGTGCTTGCCCGTGAGGTAGAGATCCATTACGCCGGGATTGCGATCTCCGTGAACTGGGCGGCCGGGATCAGGGGCGCGTTGGCGCTGGACTTCGACGCCCTGAACGCGATGCGCGCCCGGCTGCTACCGCTGATGCTCGATGTCCTGCGCACCACCGAACCGGCGGGGTGCTCCTGCCTTGAACCCGGCGCCTAACCCCTTCCAACTACTCGCGAAGTCACATGGATGCTGCCGCTCGTGCCGCTTGCGGTCGTTCCCGCCTAGCTCGGCCAGTTGCCGCCGTCGACGTTGAACGTCTGCTGGGTGATGTAGTCGGCGTCTGACGAGGCGAGGAACACGGCGGCGCCGGTGACATCCTCCGGCTGCTCGATCCGTCCCAGTGGAATCGACTTGATGAAGGTGCGCTTCGGCTCCCCGATCTCCATCCCGAGCAGGGCCGCGAACTGCCTGTCCACCTCGTCCCAGAACGGGGTGTCGACAATGCCCGGGGCGATCGCGTTGACGTTGATCTTGTGGGGGGCCAGGGCGAGCGCCATCGACTGGGTCATGTTGATCACGCAGGCCTTGCTGGCGCAATAGGCGAGCAC
>DASYVY010000298.1:0-4795 GCA_035936535.1 Thermomicrobiales bacterium
ATTCGCGGGATGTCCCAGATCGGCGGTTAGCCCGCCGCCCCGGTTCTGTCAGGCTGTTGGCGCCTCGGTTCCATATCCTCCGCTGTTGCCAGCCCCCTCGCGAGCGGCCATCATGGTCCATGTGACGCAGGATACGCTTGCAGGGGCCCCGGGCAGGCCCTGCAACGTGATGCCGGCCGATTAGCTCGGGATGGGAGAGACACCGTGGCCACAACTCGCACGCCGCTGAATCGGGTCGTTGTCATGATCGACGCCCAGCAAACCCACAAGGATCGCCTGCGGCGCGAGTTTCCGGACATCGATTTCGTGTTCACTGACTCGGATCATATCGCCGACGAGATTGCCGGTGCGCAGGTGCTGCTGGGTTGGTCGAAGCTCGACGGCTTGCTCGACCACGCGGACGTATTGGTCTGGGTGCAGAATGTCGGAGCCGGTGTCGAGCAGATCGTCTCGGATGACTTTCGGAGCCGAGACCTGATCCTGACGAATGGCAGCGGGATCATGGCTCCAAATATCGCGGAGCACGTGATCGGCCTGATGCTGGCGCTGGCGCGGCGTTTCCCGGACCTTCTGGAAGCTCAGCGGAAGCAGCGCTGGAAGGGTGACGTCGATAGCACGAGCGTGACCGAGCTTGGCGGCCAGACCGCGTTACTGGTCGGTGTGGGCGAGATCGGCCTTCAGATCGCGAGGCGGTTGGCCGCATTTGACATGACGGTGCTGGGTGTTCGCCGGTCGGCCGGCGATCCTCCAGAGCATGTCGAAGAGGTCGGAAGCTTCGACGATCTCCCCCAATTGGTCGAACGTGCCGATCATGTCATCAGCAGCGTCCCCCATACCCCGGAGACGATCGGCATCTTCAACGCCGACCTGTTCGCACGGTTCAAGCAGGGCGCTCGCTTCTACAACGTGGGCCGTGGCACGAGTGTCGTGCAACCGGACCTGATCGCCGTGCTCGAATCGGGGCAACTGTCCGGCGCGGGACTCGACGTGACCGATCCAGAACCGTTGCCCGAGGGAGATCCGCTGTGGACGGCCCCCAACGTCATCATCACCGCCCACACCTCTGGCGCAACACCCAGGTTCCGGGATCGGCTGTTCGACCTCTTCACCGACAACCTTCATCGCTACATCAAGGGAGAGGAACTGCGAAACGTGGTGGACCAAGAACGCGGCTACTAGCGCCTCCGTGCGCCCTCACCAAAGACGCACACCTGGAAGCGGTCCCGCGCCTCTGACGACGGGAACTCCCGGAAGTACCCGTTCCCGAGTGCATCACCGACGCTGGCAACGGCGTCCCGACGAAGCAGGGCCAGCGCGGGCCCTCCCTCACCGCCACCCATCATCCGCGCTCCGAGCACGCCCGGCAGGGCGAGGAGATCGCCAACGAGCCTTTCCACCCGTGGGTGGCTGATTTCGTAGTTGGCGGCGGATGAGCGGCCGGATGCTGTCATCAACGCGCCGAACCGTTCCCAGTCGGCGGCGTCAAGCGCGATGACGCCTTGGCGTACGCGCTCGACTTCCGACACGACGTGCTCGACGCGGCGGGCGAGGACATCGTCCAGCAGGGTCGGATGGTCGCGCTGTATGGCTGTCCACTGATCCGGCTCGACCTCACCAAGGCTCTGGAATCGGGGGGTGACGTGCTCCTGCAGAAGCGCCAGCGCCCGCCGAGACTCATCCACGCGACGGGGATAGGCAGAGGTCCCGATTGCATGATGGACGCCGGAATCGGCGACAGCGAAGACGTGATCGCCGAGGTCCGGATCGAGCCTGCGGAAGGATGTATCGCTCCCGTCGAACAGGATCACGCCACCCGCCACGGACGCCGATTGGTCCATCGCTCCGACAGGCGACCCCGCCCTGTGCTCGGCCTCCTGCGCGATCGCGACGATGTCCGCTGGCTCGAGCTCTTCCTCCGCCAGCGCCAGGGTCAGGGATACGCATAGCCCGGCCGACGAGCTCATGCCGAATCCGAGCGGCACATTGCCGGCAAGCGACAGCTGGCCCTGGCGCCGGATCGGGATGCCGCGCTCCAACAGGGCAGCCAGGATTCCCAGGCTGTACTCGCGCGGGCCAGTCTCCGGGCCCGGATTGCGCCAGTCCATCGCGGATTCCGGATCGAGCTGGAAGGCGTCCGGAGATACATCGCCGGCGACGATGGACACTCCATCCGTTGCCCCGTCCCGGCCAATCGCCACCGCGACAATGCGATCGACTGCACCCGCCAAAACAAGACCGCCGTTGTAATCGACGTGATTGCCGAGCAGTTCCAGACGCCCGGGAGCGATCGCCCAGAGCTCTGGTGCCCAGCCGGAGCCGAACGACACTTGGCCTCGCTCCGAGATCCGCTGGCGAAGGTCATGGTCTATTCCGTTGGCCATCGCCGCTTCACCTCACCCGGAATTCACATTCGTGGGGGGCATGCCCCTTGGGCGCATGGCCATGTGCCAGGGGAACACAGCCCGCCTATCCGCATTCCTGTGAGACTCGATGCCCGTCCGCCATGCCCTGTCATCAGGAACCGGTCATGGAATCATCGGGTCGTACGCGCTACCGGCGCATCTGGACGGATTTGTAGCTCTCCGCCAATTCGAACGGCTGGTCCTTCGCGAGCTCCGCGGCGCGCTCGCGGAGGCGGTCGCTCAGTTGGTCGCCGTCGCCCACCTGACTCTTGTGCGCCTTGAGCGCGTTGATCTTGTCCTCGAAGGTATCCGTGATATCGATGAACGTATCGGGGTTTTCCGCGCCGAAGTACCAGATCTCCGCAGTCTTGTGGGGTTCGATACCCGAGGCGAGATGCTCGGGGAAATAGAGGTGATCACGGGCCGTGGGATAGACCGCGTCATGGGTCGCCATGCCGACCGCTCGATGGTCGGGATGCAACGCATAGGGACGAAACGGGTCGTGGGTGATGATCACGTCCGGCCGGTGCGTTCGGATCGCCCGGGTGATCTTCTCGCGTAGCGCCAGATCCGCCACCACTGATCCATCGGGCTCTCGAAGAAACACGAGCTCGGCAACACCGAGGCGCGAACTGGCTTCTCGCTCTTCCGCTTCCCGCGTGGCTGCCATGCCTTCGGGCGTCGCGGTGCGGTCGGTCGAGCCTCGGTCTCCAGAAGTCACCTGGATCACGATAACCCGCTTGCCCTCTTTCGCGAGCTTGCTGATCGTTCCGGCCGACGAGAATTCGGCGTCGTCGGGATGAGCGACGACCCACATGTACGTCTGATATTCCTGTTCGGGAGCTGGTTCCGACATGTCTTTCCCTGACGAAAGGCGACCGGGCCGGGGCCCGATGGATGCGTAAAGGCGCCGTCGCTAGGCGCGCTCCTTGAGTTCCCTGTCAACGGTTTCGCTCAACAGGGAGAGATCGACTTCTCGCTGCGTGCCAGCTGCCATGTTCCGGACGGTGGCGACCTGGCGCTCGATCTCCGACCCTCCAATGATGACCGCAATCGGGATGTTGCGGCGCGAGGCGTGCTTGAGTTGCTCGCCTACGTGCCGGTGCGGCAGCATCGACACGTCGACGTTCAAGCCGTCGGCGCGCAATTGTCGGGCGATGTGGGCGGTATCGGCAAGGGTTTCGGGAAAGCCGACCATGAAGACATCGGCAACCGACGCCGGAACCGACAACAGATCGAGCTCCGCGATTACTTCGACGATGCGCTCGAAGCCGAGCGACATGCCCGTCGCCGGAATGTCGCGGCCGAGGAACTGCCCGACAAGACCGTCGTAGCGGCCGGCCCCGGCGACGGAGCCAATCGCGGGCTCCTCGACAGTCGCTTCGTAGACCGGGCCCGTGTAGTAGTCGATGCCCCGGGCGAGGGAAAGATCGATTCTCCAGGCACTTCGGGGGACACCCAGCTGTTCGATGAAATCGACCAGCTCCCGGAGCTGGGCGACGGACTCGGCTCCGCCGCCAATACCCGCGAGGCGACGATCCGCCTCGTCGAGCAGTTCGTCGGAGGATCCCTGCAGCATGACGAGCTCGAGCACACGGGCCGCCGGTTCGTCCGCAATCCCGGCGGTGATGAGCTCGCGGCGAACGCCCTCCGGCCCAACCTTTCCCAGCTTGTCGATCGCGCGAAAGATCGTTGGCGCCTGGGCGTCCGGCACGCCGGCGAGGCGAGCGAGCGCTTCGAGCAACTTCCGGTGGTTGATCAGCACCACGGCTGACCCAAGGTTGACCGCGTGGAGCGCATCGACGAGCACGCTGATCGATTCCGCGTCGGCCAGCATCGACGGCGAACCGACGATATCGGCGTCGCATTGCCAGAACTCCCGGAACCGCCCTCGCTGTGGCTTCTCGGCGCGCCAGACCGGCGCGATGTGATATCGCTTGAACGGCACGACGATGTCGTTCTGATGCATGGCGACGTACCTCGCCAGCGGAACAGTGAGGTCGTATCGCAGACCAATCTCCCGATCACCCTGGTCGAGAAAGTGGTACATCAGCTTCTCGTTCTCGCCCGCCTTTCCGGTAAGGATTTCGAGGTATTCGAGCGCTGGTGTGTCGATCGGTTCGAAGCCGTGGCGTTCGAAGACATTGCGAAAGCGGGTGACTACTTCCTGGCGCAGCCGCATGGTCTCCGATGTGTAGTCCCGGAACCCTTTGAGAATCTGTGGTTTGCGAGAAGTCAACGGTGTGTTCTCCAGCCCAGCACGCTGAGCGATCGGGTGGACATCAGGTTACCCGCGATTTCGTCAGTTCGTGCACAACGTGGCCGAGTTCCGGTCCGATCAGCTTTTCCATGGCGAGCTTGGCGGCGTTGCTTGAGCCAGGCGTGCTGAAGAT
>DASYVY010000299.1:0-2426 GCA_035936535.1 Thermomicrobiales bacterium
TCCACGCCGATCACCGCGCCCAGCGTGTCGATCTTCTCGTTGAACGCATCGAAGCTGTGTTTTGCCGTTCCCCGGTTGAGCATCTTTGCGGTCATCGAGGGCAGACCAGCTCGCGGTTCCAATGTCGCTGACTGTCCGGCGTCGATACTGATCGTGCAGTCGACCGCCCCGTCGCCTGGACGGGGCTGGGCGAGAACGACGATCCCGTTCGGCAACTCCGCGCGGACAAAGCCATGCGAGGACTGGTCGCTGTCGCTCAGGCCCCACGCGGCGTGGCGGTCGAACGGTCTGGCAGCGGGTGCAGTCTCGGGCCCCGGCTGGCCGCCAGCCGCGTGGGCTGAGGAGTCGTCTGGAAGCTGCCAGCCGACCGTGCGCTGCTGCGGAACGAGCCATGTCTTGACCACGCGCTGGACATCTTCGGGAGAAACAGCGGCCAGCTCATCGGCGAGGGTGTCGATCCGGCCAGCATGATCGATGATCTCCATCTGGCCAAGCCAGAACGCCTGCGCGGTGACGGTCTCCTGCGAATACACGTACTGCGCCCGGATCTGCTTCCGGGCCTTCACGAACTCTTCCTCACCGGCGGGAGCGCTGCCGAGGCGCTCGATCTCCGCTTCGATCGCGTCCTCGATCCGCCGCGGCTCGACGCCCGGCAGTGCGGTAGCGGTGAAGGTCCAGAGATTCGGGTCGATGTTGAGGCTCGCGCCCGAGCTGGCCGAGCGAGCCAGTCCACCCGAGACCAGCGCGCGGTAGAGGCGGGACGAACGACCCATCGCGCTCCCTCCGCCCATGCCCATGGGCTTGCCGCCCGAGAGCAGAGCATCCGCGACGAGCAAGGCGGGGATGTCTGGGTGCCGGGCGTCGGGCATCCGGTAGGCCATCATCAGGTACGCCGCGGGAGAGGGGCGCCGGAGCGTTACCCGCCGCTCACCTCGCTGGGGAGGCTCGATCGCAACCGGTGGCAGCACACCGTTCCCGGCCGGGATCGAGCCGAAGGCATCGGTGATTCGCGTCAGGAGGTCGTCCGCATCGAAATCCCCGGCGGCGGCGATGAACGCGTTGTTCGGGACATAGAAGCGTTTGTAGTGCGCGTAGAGGTCGTCACGTGTGATGGCGCGGAGATCGTTCTCGTACCCGATCACCATATGCCGGTAGGGGGAGGCCTGGAAGGCAGTTCCGCTCACTTCCTCGGCAAGGTGATACGTCGGCCGGTTCTCGGCGCCCTGCCGCTCCGAGAGAATGACGGTACGCTCGCTCTCCGTCTCCGCCGGGTCGAACAGCGAATTGGACATCCGGTCGGATTCGATCCTCAACGAGATGTCGAGCTTGTCGGATGGCAGCGTCTCGAAGTAGGCGGTCCAGTCGGAGGAGGTCATGGCGTTGAGTGTTCCGCCATGCCGCGAAACCTCGCCAAAGATCGCGCCCTTCGCGATCGACGGGGTGCCCTTGAACTGCATGTGTTCCACCCAATGGGACACGCCAGTCAGCCCGGGCCGTTCGTTGCGACTGCCAACGCGATACCAGACCCAGAACGATGCGACCGGCGCGTCGTGCTTTTCCCGCAGGAACACGGTGAGTCCGTTGGGCAGCGTATGGGTGCGGAGTGCCGGGCTGGAGGTCTGGTTCACGGTGTGGTGCTCCCCGTCAGGCCCCTGGGAAGGGCCGAGATGCGTTGGCGAACCGGGGTCGTGTCGACTCCCGGTACATGCTGATCGATCAGGGTCAATGTTTCCTCGATGAGGAGTCTGGCTGTCGCCACCGCCGTGCGCGGATCGGTCCGCAGCAGCGTATCCAGCCGATGAGCCACATTAGCCGGGGCGATTGTGCACGCGGCGATGGTCTGCTGTACCCACTTGAGCGCCGGGGAACGGGCGTAGATGCCATTGATTCCCAGCATGATGTTCACGATGCTTCGCCCGATCCGGCAGAGCAGGTCGTGGAGGATGAGGAAATCATTCCGTTCAGCGAGCATCTCAAGCCAGGCATGGGGACCGAAGATAAGGTTGTCCTGAATCGTTGCGATCCTGAGCTTTTCGGGATAGGTCGCAATGCGCGCCTTCCATGAGGCGAGCGAAGAATGACCCTCAAGGGGCAGCCCGTCCTGGAGCGTCCCGAGCAGCACCTGATGTTCGAGTGCGGGATCGCCGTGACGGACGACGGCTGTGATCGTGTTTTCGACCGAGGCGCAATCCAGATGGATCAGATCAACCTTGATACCATCCCGGATGCCGTCCTCTTCCAGAGCACCAACCGGGGAGGGGTCCGGATGGGAGCGCCAGTCCGACAAACCGGCGAGAACGGCAAGGTCGGCACGGGAGTGCTCCGGCGGCACGATACGCCAGAACACGCCAATCTCCACGTCCGACCAGCGATCGGCATATCCCCTCGCCACAGATCCCCCGACCAGGATTGCCATCGCATTGGGC
>DASYVY010000300.1:0-9793 GCA_035936535.1 Thermomicrobiales bacterium
CCCGTGGCGTGCGAAGGTCCGCCCAACATGTACCAACCCATCATCCGGATTCCGTATGTTTCCGACAAACGCACGGCCCGGGGTTTCCTCCCACGGCCGTGTGTCCTCCGGATGCGAATACGTGACTTCTGGCTCCCTACCGGCGGCGCAGACGTTGGGCGCTGAGGCGGTCCGGGCGAGGGGTCAGTGCCTCACCCTGGGGCGACTTTCCGGTGGATTCGGGCTCGCAGGCTCCCCAGAGGCCCTTGTCTGCCTCCTGCGCGACGGATTGTGCCCCCATCAGCCAGCCGGCAAACCGGGTGTTGGGGCGCGAGACGTCAGCCGCAACCGCGCCCTCGCTGACAAGCGCTTCGGAGGCGAGAACGAATCGGCCCTCTTCAGACTCGACCCAGACATCGCGCACCCAGTTCCCCCGGGCATCGACATCGGTTGCTTGCCGCTCGATCCGCACGGTCTTGCCGCCGACAAGCTCCGCATTGGCGGCCGTCGCTTCATCTGCATGACAGTCGTCGCCTGTCGGCGCGTCGATCCCGAGATAACGGACTTGCTGCCGGATGCCGTCCTTCTCGATAACGATCGTCTCGCCGTCGATGACCTCGACCACCTCCGCCTCGATGTAGTCGGGCGCCGGCACCCTGTCGCGTTCCTGTGCCAATGCTCCCGCGTTCTCCAGGGCCGGCTCGAGGTCAATGAGCTGGTCCCCCGCCTGCAGCACAAGCGAGTCGGTGCCCGGCGGAACCAGGAACGTCAGGGCGAACCTGTGCCCTTCACCGGCGGCCCAGAGGATCGCGTCGGTGTTGTCGTAGGCAGGCGTGAAGCCGAGCTGGGACGCGACCCAGCCATTGCCGACATCCAGCGGGATCTCCTCGCCGTCCGCGAGCAGCGTGAACTCGCTCATGTCGAAGATCTGCTCGCTGTCGCTCCAGTTCTGCCCATACACCGACAGGACGACCCATTCCCCATAGGCGCCGACATCGCTGACTTCCGGCAACTCCTCGATGGTGTCGCCGGTCGCGACGCCCTGGATCGAGAATCGGAACGGACCGTTGGCGACCGACTGCGCCGGCGGGGTCGCGGGGTCGAAGCCCGGTGGCTGGAATTCAAGGGTGGCTGCCCCGGTCGCCGCCGGTGTCACCGTCTGCGTGGAGGTCTGCGCTGGCGTCTGGGTTGGCACCGGCGTGGGTGACGGTGCCGGCGTTGTCGTTGCAGTTGGTTCTGGTGCTGGCGTTTGGGTGGGCTCCGGGGTCGGGGTCTGCGTCGGCTGCGGCGTGGGCGTTTCGGTTGGCACCGGCGAGGGGGTCGGCGTCTCGGTGGGCGCTGGCGTCGGCGTTGCCGTTGGCTCCGGGGTTGGAGTTGGTGTCGGGTCTGGTGTCGCGGTCGCAGTCGGCTCCGGTGTTGGGGTCTCCGTTGGGACCGGCGTCGGTTCCGGCGTGGGCGTTTCCGTCGGCGCCGGCTCGGAGATCGGTTCCTCCGTCGGGATGGACGCCGGTTCATCGGTTGGAGCGGCCGGTGGCTCGTCGGCAGGTACGGCCGTTGGCTCCGGCTCCAAATCTTCGGTCTCCACGATTTCGACCGCCGGTTCCGCCTGTTCCACCGGATCTACAGCGGCAGGGTCGGCGCTGTCGTCGGTGGCCGCGGCTTCGGTCTCGATCGGGGTGTCGGTCGCGGCGGGTGGCTCCGTCGGGACCGTCTCTTCCTCCGGCTGAACCAAGCCCCCGTTGGACGGACCGCTCGTACCGTCGGAGTCCTGTTCGGATTGCTGCCCGGCGGGCTGCTCTTCCGTCTCGTCAGGGCCGTTCTGGGCGGGAACGGCGGCAATCTGATTGATGTCTGGGTCGTCATCCTGAAGGCCCAGCCGGCTCTCGATATTGGCGGGAAGATTCAGGTCGAGGTTGGCCGGCAGCGGGAGCCGGTCGCCCCCGAAATACAGGGCCGTCCCCGCCAGCACGGCCAGGATCAGTGTCCTGAAGCCCCAGACAAGCGCCCGATTCGAGCGGTGCCGCTCCGCCGGGACGAACGCGATCGGTCCGCCATCATCCGGAGCGCCGGCGGCGCTTGGAGGGATGACGACAGCCGGGGCGGCCGATCGCACCCCGGCGTTCTGTTGTGCGCCCGCCTGGCGTTCGCTGGCCGGCCCGCCGATCGCCCGTGCCCTGGTATCACGTCCTCCCGCTGTCTGCTGGCGAGGACGGGCCGGTGGCACGGCATGCTGCTCCACCGGAGGCCAGGGGCGTTGTTCCTCCTCGTCATCACCGAAGTCGGGCAGGGGGGGCAGGGCAATCGGCGCCGCGGCGCCAACGCGATCGCTCCACGCCGGCGCCTCCGCCTGCTGGCTGGAACTCGCCCGCTCGTGGGGACGCGGCGACCCCATCCGGCCGGTGATCGCTCGGATCAGGTGCGCCGCGGCCGTGCGGCCACCCCGCATCCGGATAACGAGTCGCTCACTTGCCTGCGAGCTGACCTGGGTTCCCTCTGGCGTGACCGACAATCGGACCGTAGCGTTGTCGAGGAGCACCGGCTGCGGGCGCAGCCATGACCGCGCGACATCCAGCACGATCGCATGCTCCGTCACGAGCACGAGGCGCGACCGGGTGAGGATCAGTCTCGCGGGGAGATGCGTGCCCGCCCCGGCGATGAGCACTTGCCCCTCCCACTGCACGCCGTCTCGCTCCAGCGCCGTCCATTCCGGTCCTGATGGGCGTCCGACCTCGGGGCCGTCCGGCATCCTGCTGTCCGATTCGAATGTCATTGCCTGGGACCTCCGCTGCTGACCGGAGCGCGCCACCCGTCGGTGGCATGCGCCGTCGTGGCCCTCGCCCTCGCCGGGCGGTGCTGAGGCCCGGACGAGCATGTGGAAAGGGGTGTACCGGTGATGTGTTTCCGGAGCGGCCCGCCAGGGGCCGACAACTCCGAAACTGTGCGGTGATCGCGACGCGATGTCGCGGACACACGTCGACCGCGTTCGAGCCAGCCATCTCGAAACGCTGTGAGCAGCGGTGCCGTGCGCAAGCTATCCGGGTGAGGAATCGCGGCAACCGGGCGGGCGGCCAGGTTGGCCAGCGAGTGACAGTTCGGGTTCGTCAGCGATCCTTTGCGGTGCGGCCCCCGCCGCTATCGCGGGAGTCGATGATCGTTCTGTACGTACACTCTAACATAGAGAACCGGGGATGGAAACCAGTAATGGGCGCCTCATCAGGCCTACGATCGGTCAAGGACATGGGCAGGAGCGAGGCTCTCCGCGGCCTCCCGGACGGCAACGTGCACGATCTCTCCCGGGTCCGATCACGGGCGGTCTCCCGCAGCCGCGACGCTCATCCCGGCCCGGGCTGCCACCCAGCGGGATCGAAGGCGGGTGCTTGTTCTTGGCGCAGCATCCCCACCTGGCCTACCCGACCGGGGATCACCCCTGTTGTCGCGACCGCGGAGCATGCCTGAGGGTCGCCGCCTGCCAGTTACGCCTCGGCGGGAGGCGCCGGCGGAAGCTCCGACGCCAGCAGCGCGAGGTGCAGGCCGAGCCGGCTCCCCGGATCGTCCGGATCGAGCTCGAGCACGGACCGGATCTGTCGCAGGCGATAGGTCAGGGTATTGCGGTGGATGCCCAGCCGCTCGGCGGTGGGGCGTTGCGCGCCGCCATGCTCCAGGTAGACGCGCAGCGTCTCCCGGAGCAGTCCCCGCCGGTCCTCTCTCAGCAAGTGCCCGATCAGGCTATCGACGTAGTGCTGCAGGTCGGACGTGCCCCAGCGGTCGTAGAGCAGGCGAAACGCTCCCAGCGTCACGCGGTCGTCGAAGTGCACCTCCCCCGCGCGAACGAATTCCCGGCGTTGCAGCCCGGCGATGAACCGGGCCTGGCGGACGGCCTGGGGCAGGAAATGAGCGGACGGGACCGCTTCGGACACCGCTAGCTTGAACGGCGCCATCGATGTCGATGCCGGCGGCACGACCACCGTGCGGGCGCGCGGCCCGCCATCGGTCACGATAAATGCGCTCATGCCGTCGATTGTCCCGGCACCGTGCAGCGTGCCGAGGGACGCCAGGCGCCGCCGGGCGTCCGCTTCGCGCTCGCCGTTGACATGCAGCGCAACGTGAAGCTGGGTACCGATCGGTAGTCCCGCCCGCAATGCCTGGGCGGCGACATGCTCCGGCGGCTTCCCGGCCATGGGTTGCAGGAGCGCATTGAGCGCCTGGACGCGGGCCGAGCCGTGGGGTGCTGTCGCGTCGGCATGGTCCAGTGCCCGCTGGATACCGTCACGGAGACGGCGGGCGACGCTTCGGCCGATCGCGCGCTGATGGGCGGCGACCGGGCCGATCCAGAGCACTCGCTGGCCGAGCAGCGACTGCGTGATCCACTCGGCGTGCGTGCGATCCGGATCATCGGTCGGCAACGGCCGGAACTCCGCGCCATCACGCGTCGAGAAGATGATCGCGCCGGTTCCCGTCGTGATGGTGATGCCCAACCCGAGCCGCTGTGCGAGCGATTCGATCACCTCGCCGGGGCGAGCGTCTCGCGCCGAGAGATCGGCGATCGTCCGCTCGATGTCCGCGCCGGTGCGCAGGAGGTCGCCGCGTCGCGACGTCAGGAGCCGGTTGATCTCCCCCTCGAGATCGTTGGAGATCGCCGGTACGCTCAGGATCGGGAGTTGCGACATCATCGGCGGCGAGGATGGAGGATCGATCACCACACCGGCGACCGGTTGGCTGGCGAGTTCGGCGACCAGCATCCCGAGCGGCACGCCGGACTCCAGCACCGCCCGGTGCGGCATCAGCACCAGCTCCCCGCCGCGCAGGGCGGGCAGCATCGGCGCACTGGATCGGATCGTGACCACCCATTCGAGATCGCGATCCAGCGGGTCATCGCTCGTGACCGATTGTCCCGGCCGCAGGACACCCACCTGGGGTTCCCAGGCGAGGAGATCGCGGAGCGTGATTTCACCGTTGAGCGCCGTCATGTTGCCCCTGTCCATCCTGCTGATCGCGTTCGCGCTGGTGATCGGCTGGCGGGAAAATGCAACGAGAAGTCACCGCCGACCCCATCACCGCCATTCTGCCACGTTCTTGCATCGACGCTTGTGCAATTTGGTCACGCTGCACTCCGCTTGCAGGACCACGCATTGTGCCGATTGTGCAATGCGCCCGACACAGGGTCGCTTGACTTGGAGCGGCCGCGTGTCGGCCAGCCGTCTCGAAGAGAACGTGACCGCCTGTCGAAGCGATGCGGCGACGCTGTAACCCAGGTAGGCGGTGGGACGACACTTCAGACGCGGTACATCAGCAATCTGCACTATCCTTCGGGTTGATCGCAGGCTGACCTCCTGATGCGCGTGCCTGAACAGGATCTCCCCTCACTGTTATGGACGAGTCACTCGGGCCACCAGCCCGGAATCGGACGATAGCCGCACCTCAGGGAGCGCCAGCCAGCCGGATGTCGGCGGTCATTCTCGGCGTCGCCAGCCTGATCGGCCTGGCGGGGTTTCTCTATCCGTTCCTGCTGCCGGCGGTTGATGTCGTGGCCAGCGAGACGGAGGCGCACGCGACACTCGCGCCGGTGCTCTTCTCCGTGGTCACCGGGCTCAGCCTGGTCGCGATGATGGTCACCATTGCCGAAGATCATGGCGGCGTCGCGCGCTCGAAGACGGTCGCCTTGCTGGGGGTGCTCGTCGCGCTGGACGCGACGCTTCGACTCGTTCCCAGCTTTCTCGGCGCGTCGCCGATCTTCCTCCTGATCATGCTGGTCGGGGCGGTGTTCGGTGCGTCGCTCGGGTTCCAGATGGGAACGCTGACGATCCTCTTCTCGGCATTTCTCACCGGAGGCATCGGTCCCTGGTTGCCGTTCCAAATGCTGGTTGCCGGGTGGGTCGGGCTCACCGCCGGGTGGCTGCCAAAGTCCTCCCCGCCGCGATGGCGCGTGGCGATCCTTGCCGTGTTCGGGGCGGTGTGGGGGCTCGTTTTCGGTGTGTTGATGAACCTCTGGTTCTGGCCATTCACCGCACCGGGGGCTGGGGCGGAATCCAGCCTGTACTGGGTCCCGGGTGCCGGCGCCCTGGATGCGCTGGAGCGGTACGGTCGCTTCTACCTGGTGACCTCGCTCGGGTTCGACCTGTTCCGGGCGGCCGGGAACGTGGTGCTCGTCCTGCTGCTTGGTGGTCCGATCCTGCGCTTGCTGGAGCGCTACCGGCAGCGGTTCAGCTGGCAGCCGTGGACCGACATGGGATCCAGTCAACTATAATTTGCTGGGACAAAACTGTATTCGAATGAGTTCCGGTCGCTGTCATTGCGTTACCGCACCGCGTTTCGCTGGTGAGTCGATGAGTGGCGGCCGCACAAGGATGATGTCCGCCACTTCGCTGCCGTCTCCATCCCTGCGGACGCTCTATGGCTCGTGTGTCGTAATTCCTGAAAAGTGCGAAGACCGAGGATCAGTCCTGCAAACCACAGACGCTTGACTCGGCTGCTTCCGCCATGGTGACCATCTCCGTCGAATGGGGAGGACACGTCTATGGATGAACTCTTCGGGGTTTCCGTGGTGGTGATCACGGCGGTGCTTGTGGTGCTTCTCGGGCTTTGCTTGTCCAGCGTCGCCTGGGTTGCATGGCGTCGACCGATCATTTTCAAACTTGGAGTGCGCAACATTCCGCGGCGGCCGGCCCAAAGCGTGCTCATCATCCTCGGTCTCATGCTCTCGACGTTGTTGATCTCCGCGGCGTTCAATAGCGGGGATACCGTGCAGCGATCGGCAACGCTGCACGTCTACCGCCTTTTCGGTCATGTCGACGAAGTGATTGTCTTCAGCCGGGATGGCGACGCACAGCCGAGCAACGCGCTCACCGAGACAATCGATCACAACGCGTTGACGCTTCTCGATCAGGTGGTTGCCGCCGACACGATGATCGACGGGCTGCTCCCGGCGCTCGATGTCGTTGTGCCGGTGCTCAACACGACACGGAATCTCAGCGAAGCGCAGGTCACGCTTTCCGGCGTGGACCCCTCCCGCATCGATCCGTTCGGCGGACTCCAGAGCATCGATGGAAATGCCATCGACCTCGCCGCGCTCAAGGATGGGCAGGTGGTGGTCAACCAACGAGCGGCCGAAGCCCTCGGTGCGCGTCCCGGTGACACCCTTGAGATCTATCTCGACAATTCGCCGATCACGTTCACGGTCGCCGCGATAGTGACCGAATCGATGGTCAGTGGTGCCCGGTATCCCGGCTATGTGGAAACGAAGCCACTGCCAGGTGTCGTGATGCCGCTCGATCGCCTCCAGACGTTGGCGGGTCAGCCAGGCAAGCTCAGTATGGTGATGGTCTCCAATCGTGGTGGCGTCACCGATGGCCAGGACTCGACTGGGGCGGTCCTGGCCTCGCTGGAACATGCATTGGTGGGCCAGCCGGTTGGAGTGGCGCCGATCAAGCGGGACGGTCTGAACGAGGCCGAAGGCATGGCCCAGGGGATGACGGGCATCTTCCTTGTCCTGAGCCTGTTCTCCGTCGCCTCGGGCGTACTGCTCATCATCCTCATCTTCACCATGCTCGCCGCGGAACGCCGTCCGGAGATGGGAATGGCGCGAGCGCTCGGCGCGCAGCGCCGGCAGCTCATCGAGCAGTTCATGGCGGAGGGGATGGGGTATGCACTGCTGGCGGGAGCCGTTGGCGCGATCCTGGGTGTCGCGCTGTCGACAGGAATTCTGAGGGTCTTCCTGTCCATGTTGGGCTCTACGGTCGCCATCGAGCAACGTGTCCATCCGCCAAGCATCATCATCGCCTACTGTCTGGGCGTGATCCTTACGTACCTGACCATGATCGTCGCCTCCTGGAACGCAAGTCGCCTCAATATCGTTGCCGCGGTCCGGGACATTCCGGACATCACCATCTCCAGGCGCAGGAAGCGGACGCTTGTTTGGGCGGGGCTGCTGCTGCTCGCTGGCGGGGCGCTGACCGCGCTGGGAGTTGGAACGGAGCAGGGCTTTCCGCTCTTCATCGGCGTGAGTACCTTGCCCTTCGGAGTAGCGCTGTACCTCCGCTTTGTGGGGCTCTCGGGGCGATCGGTCTTTACTGGCGTGGGCCTTTGGGTCCTCATCCTCTGGCTAATGCCTGAAGCCGTCTCCCGGCGCGCGTTCGGCGAGTACGAGAGCGGGTTCGAAATGTTCTTTGGTGCCGGCATCTGCCTGGTGGTCGCGGCGACGGTCCTCGTCGTCAACAACCTCGACCCGCTCCTGGCGGGTGTCTCGCGTATCGCCGGCGTCTTGCGTGGATGGCTGCCAGCGGTTCGGACCGCGATCGCCTATCCACGTGTTGCTCCGGCGCGGACCGGGATGACGATGGCGATGTTCAGCCTGATCATCTTTGCGCTGGTGATGATGACCACCATGATGACGAACTTTGCCGCTCTATCGGTTGGTGACGAGGCGAGCGCGGGCTGGCATGTCCGAGCGGATGCAAGCAACACCAACCCTCTCGACGACTTCGAGACTGCCTTGCGTGACCGCGGGGTCGACATGGACGGCATAAGGGCAACCGGGATGATGACGACGCCGAACCCGGTGGCCTCGCACGTCCGGATTGCCGGCACCGCGCCCTGGAAAAACCAGGTCATCTACGGCATGGACGCGAACTTCATCCGTGGCAGCCGGCTTACGTTCCAGCAGCGGGCTGTCGGATACGAGAGCGACGCGGCAGTGATCGACGCATTGTTGACAGAACCCGATGTGGTCGTCAGCGATTCCTTCTCGATCCAGGATGAGGATTACGGCGGTGGGGATGAAGGGTTCGCCCTGACGGGGATCACCGCTGGTGACAAGATCTTCAGTCCGATCCCGATCGAGTTGGAGGACCCGTTAACGGGTCTTCCGCGTCCGGCCAGGATCATCGCGATCATCGACAGTCGAATCAGTTTCTGGGGCCTCTACACGGCACAGGCCACAGTCGATCGCATCGATACGCAACCCGCCGCGCGTTCCTACTATCTCGCACTCGAGGACCCAGACGAAGCGGGACGGATTGCGCGCGAAGTCGAATCAGTCCTGCTGACGAATGGCGTCCAAGCGACATCAATCAGGGATGAACAAATCGAGGAGCAGGGGTGGTACACAGGCATCCTGACCATCATGACGAGCTTCTTTGGATTGGGGCTGGTGGTGGGCATCGCGGCGGTAGGCGTCGTGGCGTTTCGCGCGGTCGTCGAGCGCCGCCAGCAGATCGGCATGCTGAGGGCGCTCGGCTTCCAGCGGTCGCTCATCTCACTGGCATTTCTCATCGAGTCCGGATTTGTCGTGATCGTTGGGGTGGTGATCGGCTCCATCCTGGGCCTCGTCACCGCGTACAACCTCTTCCGAAGTGAGGGCGTCGGTCCGGAGGGCGTCGCCTTCGCTGTGCCCTGGACGTTCATCGGTGTCGTACTCGTCCTGACAACCGGGGTTGCCTTGCTGATGACCTGGATTCCCGCGATGCAGGCCAGTCGAATTCCCCCCGCCGAAGCGCTCAGATACGAGTAACCGAACGGATAGCTGAACGACTATACGCTGGCAGGCGAAAGAGAGCACCGACCCTGACCGGCGGGTAATTGGTGCGCGGGACGGCTACGGGGTCAGGAAGACGCCACTGGCCCGAGCTTTGGTGGCCCCTGCCGGATGCGGTCGCGAAGCGTCTCGACATCGTGCGGTGCTTCCCAGCGGGATTCGATCCACCAGGTCGCCCCGGCTTCGGCCAGCGGCTGCAAGGTCGATTCGACCCAGGCGGGATCTTCGGCCGGTGACACCCCTTCGAGCACGATCTCGCCCGGCGTGCCGTCGTGGCGGTGGGTG
>DASYVY010000301.1:0-2535 GCA_035936535.1 Thermomicrobiales bacterium
CGGTAGCCGACGAACACGTCCTCGCTGTACTCCACGACTCCCGCAACGCCCGGATACTGCGCCTCCGTGGCGACCGGCGTTTCGTCCATGCTCCGTGGGAAGGTGAGGGGAAGCTTGCCGGAGGGGTTGATGTCGCCGAACAGGATATCCGCGATCGCGTTGCCCTGCTCCTGCCCCCCATACCAGGCCTGCACGACCGCGCCAACATCGTCCAGCCACGGCATCGCTACCGCGGCGCCCGTCTGCACCACGACGATCGTCCTCGGGTTGGCTGCCGCCACCTCCTGGATGAGCTGGTCCTGCTCGTTCGGAAGCCGCAGGTCCGGCCGGTCCATCTCCTCGGACTCGTAGTCCCGGACGACGACCACGGCCACATCACTGCGACTGGCAAGGTCGGCGGCCTCCCGCACCCGCGAGGGAATCGCGTCCGCGGGGTGCTGCCATCCAAAGCGCATCTGCGCACCGATGTTGCCGGAAATGCCCGCCGCGTCGGCCGCGTACTCGATCTGCACCTCGTGGGGCTCGCCGACGCTAAGCGTGACCGTTGCCGTTGCCGGCGTGAGATCGAGGCCGAGGTTGTCGATCAGCGGTTGCCCGTCCAGCACCAGCCGGCTGGTGCCGAGGCTCGTCAGCGCGAGCACGTAGTCCCCGGTCGCCGGCGCGGTGAGCGTTCCTGTCCACCGGACGGAAGGAAGCGCTCCCGGCCCGGCCAATGAGGGGCCGGGAGTCGGCGGCAGGTTGGGTGACCCGGCGTTGAAGCCGGTATAGATGAAGAAGCCGAAGTTGAGATCGACGTGCGGCTCCGTCCGGATCAGGGCTGGATCACCGAGGAAGCCCGGATTGTCCCAGTACTCCGCTCGCAATCCATGGACGCCGGCATCGGCTTCCGGAGGGGTGAGGACGGAAGCGGGAACCGGAGGCGGACCCGGGAGCAGCGCCGCGGCCGACACCGGATCGGTACCGGGCGCGTGCTCGACCGCGATGGCGGCTCCCGCTCGTTGACGGATGCCGTCCAGCGGGCTGACAGTGTATGTCGGCGTGACCAGGCCACTGCCCCCACCCGCCGCCGAGGCGTTGTCTGCGTCCGCCCCGATAACGGCGATCGATCGGATGCCACCGGACGGCAATGGCAACACCCCGTCGTTGTTCTTGAGCAGGACGATCCCTTGCGCCGCGATCTCCCGGGCGATCTGCCCGTGCGCCCGCTCGGGGAGGGGTATGAGGTCGACCGGGCGATCGACGAGGCCGTGGGCGAACATGGTGCGGAGAATGCGTCGCGCCATGTCGTCCAGCCTCGCCATCGGGACCGCGCCGGTCTGCACCGCCGCCTGCAGCGCGTCACCGAAGACCCTGGCGCTTGGTTGCTCCTGGTCCAGACCGGCGTTCGCTGATTCGACCGTGCCATGCGCGGCACCCCAGTCGCTGATGACGAAACCGGGGAAGGCGAGCTGCCGCTTGAGGATGTCCGCAAGCAACACCGGGTGCTCGCATGCGTAGAAGCCATTGACCTGATTAAAAGCACCCATCACCAGACCGGCATCGCCCTGGCGAACGGCGGCCGCGAACGGCGGGATGTAGATCTCCTGGAGGGCCCGTTCACTCAGCTGCGCGTCGTACCTCGTTCTATTGGTCTCCTGGTTGTTGACGCAGTAGTGCTTGACGCAGGCGGCAACCGGATGCGTCTGGATGCCGGTCACATACGCGGCGGCGCATCCTCCGGACAGGAGCGGATCTTCCCCGAATGACTCGAAGATGCGCCCGCTGACCGGCACCCGCGCGATGTCCGCACCCGGGCCGAGTTGCACGTTGTGCCCGGTGCTCCATGCTTCACGACCGACGAGATCGCCGTATCGCCGGGCCAAGGCCAGATCCCAGGTCGCCGCGAGCGCGATGGTCGCCGGCATCGCGGTAGCCTTGCCCCCATTGGTGACGGGATCAGCGACCCGGACGCCGGAGGGGCCATCGGCCATGGTCAGGGCGGGAATCCCCAGGCGCGACAGCGGAGGCAAGTAGAACGGATAGTTCGGATTCATCTCGCCGTGCGTCATGGCAATCTTTTCCTCCAGCGTCAGCTGCTGGAGAACCTGCTCGGCACGCTGATCTGGTCCTTCGGGCTGCAGGTCCGGCGTCGCTGGTCCTGATGCAGGAGTGGCGGTCGGATGCGCGTTGGCTCCCGCCGGGCCGATCATGGCCGCCGTGGCACCGGCACCGGCACCGGCGGCGCCCGAAACGACGAATCTCCTGCGGGAGATCGTTCTCCGCGAACGCATATTCTCTCCTGTCCCACCAATTTCTGAGGGATTCGCCGCCGCTGCGCCCTGAAGGCGTGAGCGTCAGCCGGTATTTCGTAGGGGTCGACCTAATAGACAATTGCACCGCAATTGAGCGAATGCGGTCCATTCGTGTCGACCCATTCGGAACGGTGGCGGCCTCACCGCGTGCCCACCTCGCGGGTGATGGTGCGGGGAGGCGAAACGGGACTTGTGCCGATCGCGGGAGGCCACAGGAGCCCCCCACGATTATGGTGCACGTGTG
>DASYVY010000302.1:0-2047 GCA_035936535.1 Thermomicrobiales bacterium
CACCCTGTTGGTGACCGCGTTCGCCGTATCCGCGGTCTGGGCGGCTCCTGTTGACCAAGAGGTGCTGAGAAGCGAGGGGTGGGAAGCGATCGCGCGACCTCCGGGTTCCGCGCTCTTCATCCTGGCGATTGCGCTCAACGCGGGCGGCACATTCGTGCTGGTCGGAGGGCTGCTCTGGTCCGCTTGGCGTTTCCGACGGCTCGGCACCGGGCGGCACAGGATGATCGGCTGCCTGCTCATCGCGGTCGGTGCGCTGACCGTCGCCGGCGGCGGCACGCTCACCCGCCTCGGTGATCCGGCCTACCTCTACATCGCCATGGCGATCGGGGTGGCGATGATCTTCGCGGGATATCTGCAAACCCGGCGGCCCGAGGCCCAGATTATCGCTCCGGATGTTCGGGCCACGAGCGATGCGGCCGCTGTCGGAGAGCACACGGCCGTGCGGCATGGTCCCGTGCCGCTGCCCCTCCGCAGGCAGGAGGTCGCGGGCCGGTACGATCCCCTGGACGCGGGAATCTCCTTCTTGGAGACGCGATTCCTCCCCTCCAGCGCCTCAGAGCTCGCCGAGCTAGGCAGGATCTGGAGCGTGGACCGCCCCGAGACCGACCGGATGAGCCGTCAAGAGGCACGCCGCGTTTGGGCCTTACGCTTGCGGCTTTCCCCCGAAGGCCAACGGCTGCTCGACGGTCACTCGGCATCTTCCATGCTCCAGCTCGCCGAGCTCTACTTCGATGTCTTCGCCCCCTCGACCACCGAGCCGGAACCCGTGCGGGACCATCCGGAGCGGGCGGACCGGTCGGAGGTCGGGAGTCGGTAATCTGTCTGAGCGCGCCGGGCCCAGTGGCAAGAGATCGCGGGCTGTAGTAGATTGACCGGGTTGGAGCGAAGAGGCTCCCCGGGGGTGCCGCGGACCCCGTATCCACGTGGCTCGGGGAGGGACTGCCAGACGGCGGTCTTTTTTTTGTGCATGACGTAACGGGGCGGTCCGGGCGATAGCGGGAGAAACCAGGTGACGCCGCTCCTTCTGCTTCAAGATGAGGTCCATCAGGAGCTGGGTATTCCCGGGATCGAGGGAGTGGTCCAGCAATACGCCTGGCTGCTGCTCGGGGCGGCACTGGTCGGTATGCTCGCCAGACGGATCAATGTCCCCTACGCCGCGGCGTTGGTCATCGGCGGCCTCTTACTCGAAGAGACGCACGTGACCGAGGTGCCATCGCTCGATCCGGGCCTGCTGCTCTTCGTCTTCCTGCCGCCGTTGTTGTTCGACGCTGCGTTCCGGCTCGACGCCCGCGAGTTACGCGTGATCCTGCGGCCGGTGCTGGTGCTGGCGGTTCCCGGCGTGTTGCTGACCGCGCTCGTCGTGGGCGGCATCCTCTGGCTGGTGGTGGATACGTCGTTCGCGGTCTCCCTCCTCTTCGGCAGCATCGTCGCCGCGACCGATCCGGTCGCGGTGATCGGGATCTTTCAGCATCTCAAGGTCCCGGCGCGGTTGGGCGTAGTCGCCGAGGCCGAGAGCCTGATCAATGATGGGATGGCGGTCACGCTCTACATCGTGCTGCTCGGGTTGGTCATTCACGGTCGAGCGGACGCCTCGGACAGTATCGTGCTATTCGGCCGGGAGGTTGCCGGGGGGATCCTGATCGGCACGGTGCTGGGCTTCGTATTCTCCCGGCTGACCGGCACCATCGACGATCACCTCATCGAGATGATTCTCTCCGCCGCGCTCGCCTACGGGAGCTACCTGCTGGCGCAATCGGTCGAGGCGTCAGGCCCCCTCGCCTGCGTCGCGGCGGGCTTGATTCATGGGAGTTACGGTCGAGCCGTCGGGATGTCCGAGCGAACGACCCGGCTGCTCGACGATCTCTGGGAGTTTCTTGGGTTCGTCGCCAACGCGCTCGTCTTCCTCCTCCTCGGGTTCAGCGTGAACATCGAGCGCCTGCTTGGCGACGCCTGGCCCGCGACGGTGGCGGTGATCGCGGTGTTGCTCGCCCGGGTCCTTGTCATCAGTATCGCGGCGGCGACCATGCCCCCTCACCTTGAGGTCATC
>DASYVY010000303.1:0-2566 GCA_035936535.1 Thermomicrobiales bacterium
CGCGCGTGGGGGCATCATATGTTCCGTCAAGGTAGTTGAGCAGGACCTCCTCGGGCGCGAACTTCACCAGCAAGCTGGACAACATGAACACCATCCCCGCGAGAATGCCGAGATCATCGACCTGCCCGATCCCGAGCAGCACATCTGGAAGGATGTCGATCGGCGACGCGACGTAGGCTAACGCCCCGATGGTGATCGTCCGCTTGAGCATGGGCGACACATGCGGATCCCGATACAGCTTCCAGGTCAGCCACGCGCGGCGATGGAGCGGCAATGCGTCGATGCGCTGTTGGAGCGATTCCCTTGATGACCTCATACCGTTCGTCCTCCGACGTTAGGTCAAGTATAGCGGCCCTACCGCTCGGGCTCCCTTGTGCAAGCGGCAGTCGTATCCGATGGGTCATCGGCGGCCGGACACCGTCTCATGCCGCACACGTAACCGATCGTGAAACCGGACATTGCTCTGGCATCCCTTGAAGCACCTTGCTATACTGCACCACCAACTGAACAGGAGTGATCTTGCCGCACCCGCGCGGTCCCGCTGGGAAGAAGGGGAAAGCGATGGATCATGACCGCTCACAGACACCGACTGAAGGATGCACCGCCTGAGCCTGGCTCGCCGGTGCATTTTTGTCGCCTGTGGCCGGACCGCGGCAACCGTTCGCAACCCACGGATAACAGGTTTGGAGAGGCTTATCGCGACGATTCCACTCGGATGGTGCGTATCCCCGGCCAGCGACGGGAGCACCTCAGACAACAGGAGCCATGATCGATGAATTCAGGGATGATCGGGAAGATCGAAAAGGCCCATCGATACGCCCAGGAGCCGGAGCGCGTCAGCATCGTCACCTTCGAGGCAAAGTTCCAGGGCTCGCACGATACCTACAACGTATCCCTTACCGACAAGGGTTGGCACTGCTCCTGCCATACTTTCGAGGCTCATGTGCTGGACTCCTGTGCCCACGTAATGGCGGCGCAGCAGATTCTCGGTCCGATGCTCTCGGCCGATGCGCGGTTCGGCAAGGTGCAGTCCACAGTTCCCGCCTGATCGAACGGACACCGTGCAACGAGCGCAGCCCGGCTGGCCACAGCTGATTTGATTCTGCCTCACGGGTTCAGGACCCAGAGCCTGGGCGGGGCGGAAGCCTACCCAAAAAAGCGCGTCGAACGCCTGTCACCCAGCACCGGCTGTCCCGGATCTAGTTCGGGTTGCCCGTCCTACGATCAACATCATCCGGAAAGGCGAATTCGGTCGTCAGGATCGAGTGGCCGACAATCTCTTTGTGAGAGAAGCGCTCAGGTGGATCTTCCAGGAGTTGAACGTACGGAGGGTTCTCTCGCATTGAGGAAGTTGCGTCCGGCCCGATCTGCTGGAGTGCCACGCTTGCAGCGATGACAAGGCTACGGCAATAGCGCTGGCAGCGGCTCCGTAATCTCTTTTCCGCAACGTCATCATGTTCCACGGTTTTGGCTGGGCGCGGCGCGGGCATCACGACGCGACCGGAATCCGTACGAATCGCTCGACCCGCGCGACGAATACGACGGCGCCACCGACCGTGACTTCATGGACACCGGCCGGAAACCACTCCACGTATTCAGGCGAGTCCACGTCTACCTGTACCTCGACGCGAGATTTGCAGGACCGTTCCAGGATCGACAGGCATTCGTCCATCCGGTCGTCCTCCACGCCCATCACCACGGTCGTGTTTCCTGTCCGCAGAAAGCCCCCGGTACTTGCTATCCGGGTCGCTCCCAGGCCCGCGGCAGTTACCGCCCGCAACAGCCTGTCGCAGTCGTAGTCCTGCATGATGGCGATGACGAACTTCATTGATGGAAACAATCTGCTTGGGGAGGAACGTTCGAACCTGAATGCGTTTATAGCACAAGGCTCCAGACGCACCGGGTGCTTCTCTGCAATATCCAGGAGACCGCATGCTGCCGCCTACTCTGGCAGCGCGGGTTCATCTCGCCGGAACCGGCAAGGGAACGAGGGTGGCAAGTTACCGCCACCCTTGTTCCCTTTCCGTTTTTGTTCGGCGCAACATTTCAGCGACGAACTAATCAGCCACGACAGCGGTTGCCAGGCCCGCAGCTCTGGCGAGTGATTCCGCCTTGTCCGTCTTCTCCCAGGGAAGATCGAGGTCATCGCGTCCGAAATGACCATACGCCGCTGTCTGGCGATAGATCGGTCGCCGCAGGTCGAGATGCTCGATGATTGCCGCCGGACGCAGGTCAAAATGCTCGGTTACCAGGCGGACGATCTCGGAATCACTGATCTTCCCGGTGCCGAAGGTCTCGCACATGATCGATACGGGATGCGCCTGCCCGATGGCATAGGAGATCTGAAGCTCGAAACGGTCCGCCAGACCCGCGGCGACCACGTTCTTTGCCACGTATCGGGCCGCGTAGGCAGCGGACCGGTCGACCTTGGTAGCGTCCTTGCCGGAAAAGGCTCCGCCCCCATGCCTGGCCATGCCGCCATAGGTGTCTACGATGATCTTCCGACCGGTCAGACCCGCGTCCGCCATGGGTCCACCGATCTCGAATCGCCCACTCGGGTTGACGA
>DASYVY010000304.1:0-2846 GCA_035936535.1 Thermomicrobiales bacterium
ACCGTCTGATCGGTCTTCCACTGCCATCTCCTACTGTAGTGGCGGAGTCTGAGCGTTTGCTGAAACGGCGCTGAGATGATTCTGAGGGTGTGACGCTTCCCGGGCAACGCGGTAATGCGGACATGGAATCGGGGCGCCGACGCAGAGCGCCAGCGACCCGATCCATTGGGGGGTGGGATGGAAATGTCGATCCCTGCGAGGCTTGTTGAAGCTGCAGGGCAGGGATCGGCGCCTCCATTGGGAAGCATAGGGAGGCGATCTGAAAGGTCGCTAAAAGGCAGATGAAGTCTCGATGAAACCCTTCCGTCCGCCAGGTCTTCCCTTTCGACAGGTTAGGAGACGGCACCGCTCGCCCATCGCGAGGATGGTGAGCGCGCCGGGACATGCCGCCATGATCGTCGCCGGGTCCGCATGCTGTTCCGCACGCGTCGCATCTCACACCTCGCGAACGGAGGAGCGCCACCCGGGCGGCGGGAACGGGTCACAGAGAGCCACATCGCCCTTGCCCATGACCTGTTGGCGGGAAAGGGTTCATGGGCGGCGGATCGACCGTTCCCGATCGGCTAACGACGATCCCGGCGGCTATCCTGCCTGGAGGGGAAATCGGACGAGTGTCCAGCGTCACCGTCAGGGTCTGTTCCTCGCCGTCCCGCGAGATCGTCAGCTCCACCGTGTCACCGGCCCGGTGATCCAGCAGCAGATCCATGAACGTCGTATCGTCGGAGATCGTGGTTCCATCCACCGCAATGACGATGTCGACCGGCTCCATCCCGGCCGTGTCGGCCGGACCTTCGGGCTCGACCGCGGCGATGACCTGTCCGTCCTGGGTCAGGCCCGTCTGGACGCCCAGATAGGGATAGGGAACCGAGGCGTTGGTGGCGACGATCTCATCGACGATCGACGCGACCGTGTTTCCGTCGATCGCGAAGTTGAGACCGCTAGCCAGCGCGTTACCCATTCCAGTCCCCCGGAGCATCGCCACGTTCATGCCGATGACCTCTCCCAGCATGTTAAGGAGCGGACCACCGGTTAAGGAGCGGACCACCGGAGTTTCCCCACGAAAGCTCGGCGTCGTTCTGGATCAGGTTCTCGAGTGTCAAGCTGTTCGCGTCATCGAGCGAGCGATCGAGCCCACCGATGATGCCATCCGACACGGAGTTCGTGAACTCGCCGAGCGGGCTGCCGAGCGCCACCACCTGGTCCCCGGGCCGCATCGCCGAGGAATCACCGATCCGGGCAACGCCGGGAACGGTTTCGTCCTCCGCCAGATCCAGCCTCAGGACGGCGACATCCTGGAACTCGTCAACGCCGACAAGCGTGGCCTCGACCTGGGTGCCATCCTCGTACTGCACCGCGAAGCTCGTCGCGCCAGCCACCACGTGGGCGTTGGTGACGACATGTCCCGCGGAGTCGTAGATCCAGCCGGAGCCTGCGCCAAGCGGAGTGGGGTCGTCGCCTTCCGAGCCCCCTGGTTGGGATCCGGGATTCGTCGGCGGTACTGGCTGGAAACCGCCTGGAGCTGCTTCCCAGTCAGTGAACGTGTTGACGGTCACCACCGCCGGATTTGCGATCTCGGCCACATCGGCGACGGAAAGGGTTTGGGTATCCGTGTCTTGCCGGGCCACCTCCTCGGCGGACGTTGCCGCCGGCGTGGCTGCGGCCTGGGAGGCAGCTTCGGTGCCGATCACCTGGAGGGAGCCCCCACCCAGAGTGACGACGAGTGCGAGGATGCCGCCGGCGGTGATCAGGCGCCGCCTGACCGCATGGGTCGCGGCAGACGGCTGGTCTTGGGCGGCATTCGGGTTCGGCATGAGGTTCCTCAGGGCTGGGATAACGACATTCAACAGTGATGTCGGTGTCGGCGCATTGGGGCACCGTGCGTTCGACCTCACTGTTGAGTCTGGTGCCGGAGGATGAAACCCCGCTCAACGGTTCCTTGAAATCAGCTGGGAATCACGGCGTTGCGAATCTGCCCGGCGGATGTCTCGTGCTGGCTGCGGGTCAGTGCGTCGAACTGTTCGGCGGTCGGCTCGGCACAGCAGAACCAGCTCTCGGTCAGCCGAGGCGGATGCGGGCGCGTCACGCGGGCAGCTGGCACCGCTGGCGCCTCGATTCCGGCTGCCTGGTGACTCGCCTCCCAGATCGCGGCAAAGGTAGTCGCGGCAGGCTCCATGCCGGCGGCTCCCCGCTCCGCGATCCGGCTGACCTGCCGTGCCAGGTGTTCCATCCGCGGATCCGGGTGGGTCCAGGTCCAGGAAAAGGCTTCGGCGTCGAGCGTTCCAAGCCAGTGGTCGCGGGTGCAATCCAGGTCGTCGAGCACCGCCGACCCCGGCGGGATCAGCAGGCGGATGCCGTAGTGCACCGGATCGACGTTGGGTTGCATCCCGTGCTCGGCCATAAACTGGAGCAGCTCCAGGTAGCTTTCCATCGTCTCCCACGGCGAGAAGGGCAGCAGCGATGGTCGCATCGGGACGCCGACCGCGTCCAGCAGGGCGATCGCCTCGGAGACATCCGCGGCGGTGTGCCCCTTTTTCATGTGGCTCAGCACGTCCTCGTTGAGCGATTCAACGGCCGAGACGACGAACGCACATCCCAGCGCGGCCAGCTCGGGGAGGCGTTGCCGGTGCTCCAGCAGGTGCTCGATCTTGATCGTGGCATCGAACGAAACGTTCGGCCAGCGCTCGTGCATCGCCCTGGCGATCCGGAGCGAGTGCGATGGCCCGTTGAAGAAGTCCGGATCGCCAAACGTGATGTGGCGGGCACCGGCCTGGATCTGCGCTTCGATATCGGCGAACACCGTGTCTCTCGGGACGACGACCAGCTTGCCGCCGTAGACGGGAGTGATT